>CAMWQV010000005.1 GCA_947176425.1 uncultured Clostridia bacterium | reverse complement strand
ATGTGACCCTCCCCATTCTGCTGATCAATGACGGCCATATCATGTCTGACAATCTCAGCGGCAGCGGCTATGATCTCAAATGGCTGGACAGTCAGTTAAAAGAACGCCGCCTCACATCCCCGAAACAGGTCTTCTTAATGACCGTGGACGAGGCAGGAAGTGTGGTGTGTGTGGCAAAGGAGGGGAACACATGAAGGCGCTGTATATCCCAACAGCTCTGCTGGCTGTTATCCTGGGCTTCTCCCTTTGGGCAGGAAATCACGTTGATCAGCGGACCGACCATTGGATAACACTGCTGCAAGAAGTAGACAAGGCCGCTGCCGAAGAAAACTGGACCGAAGCGGATGTCCTTCTGCGGGACGCCTACGAGGACTGGGATTCCAGCCAGCAGTTTTTTCATACCATCATGTCCCACAACGAACTGGACGAGGCTGAATCTTTATTCGCAGGGGCGGCTGCTGTTTGCAGGCAGCAGGATGACGGAGAATTCCATGTCCTGCTGGCCCAGCTGATGAAGCAAATGCGGCTCTTGGCGGAAACCCAGGGCGTCAGTGTCAAAAACATTCTGTAGCGCTTGTGATTTTTTATACAAACAACCAAAATTTTTTCTCAGCCGGAAAAAACTGTTGACGGGGACAAAAGCTCTGTGCTACGATGTAGCGGATTAAAGTACCGGAGTGCAGGACGGTCTGTCCCTGCACCGCCGGAAACCATATTTTGGAGGCATCTATCATGAGTATCCCTAACGAATACCTGCGCCAGCTGATGGACCGCGTGGTGCAGCGCAATCCGGCGGAACCTGAATTTCATCAGGCCGTGCAGGAGGTTCTGACTTCCCTCTCCCCTGTCGTTGACGCCCATCCGGAGTACATCCGCGAGGGCGTAATGGACTGCCTTGTGGAACCGGAACGGATTATTAAATTCCGCGTTCCCTGGGAAGATGACAACGGCAATATCCATGTCAACCGCGGCTTCCGTGTGCAGTTCAGCAGCGCTATCGGGCCGTACAAGGGCGGCCTGCGGTTCCATCCCTCCGTGTATGAGGGAATTATCAAGTTCCTGGGCTTTGAGCAGATTTTCAAAAACAGCCTGACCGGTCTGCCCATCGGCGGCGGCAAGGGCGGCAGCGATTTCGACCCCAAGGGCAAGAGCGACAACGAAGTCATGCGTTTCTGCCAGAGCTTTATGACCGAGCTGTTCAAGTATATCGGGCCGGATACCGACGTGCCTGCCGGTGATATCGGCGTGGGCGGACGCGAGATCGGCTATCTGTTCGGACAGTATAAGCGGCTTGCCAACGAGTTTACCGGCGTGCTGACCGGCAAGGGCCTGACCTACGGCGGCAGTCTGGCCCGTACTGAGGCCACCGGTTACGGCCTGTGCTATTTTGCGGACAATATGCTCCGGGAGGCTGGAAAGAGCTTTGACGGCGCGACAGTCGTCATTTCCGGTTCCGGCAACGTGGCGATTTATGCCTGTGAAAAAGCAACCGCTTTCGGCGCGAAGGTTGTGGCAATGTCCGACTCCGGCGGTTATATTTACGACGCCAACGGAATCGATCTGGCGCTGATCAAGCAGCTGAAGGAAGTGGAACGCAAACGCATCAGCGCGTATGTGGAGACGCACCCCGAGGCGGAATATCACACCGGCTGTTCCGGTATCTGGACGATTCCCTGCGATATCGCTCTGCCCTGCGCTACGCAGAACGAGCTGGACGGCAATGCGGCAAAATCGTTGATTGCAAACAAGTGCTTCGCTGTAGCCGAGGGCGCGAATATGCCCTGCACGCCGGAAGCTGTGGACGCATTGCAGGCGGCGGGCATTCTGTTCGCGCCGGCAAAAGCGGCTAACGCGGGCGGCGTGGCGACTTCCGCACTGGAAATGAGCCAAAACTCCATGCGTTTCTACTGGAGCTTCGAGGAAGTTGACGACCATCTCAAGCGCATCATGACCGACCTGTATCGCAACGCGTCCGAGGCGGCGGAACGCTTTGGCATGCCGGGGAATCTGGTGGCAGGCGCGAATATTGCGGGCTTCCTGAAGGTTGCCGATTCCATGCTGGCCTACGGCGTGGTGTAAGGAGGCGGCAGTATGAACGAGTATATCACCAGCGTTTCGGAGCGTCTGGGGCGTCTGTACCCCAACGAGCCGGAATATCTGCAATCCGTGCGGGCCTGGCTGGAAATGATCGAGCCTGCCGTTGACAAACCGGTCTATGAGCGGCTGGACGTGCTGTCCCGCATGGTGGAACCGGAGCGGATGTTTACGTTCCTCGTACCCTGGCAGGATGATCAGGGAAATACCCATACTAATCACGGCTACCGTGTGCAGTTCAGCAGCGCTATCGGGCCGTATAAGGGCGGTCTGCGGTTTCATCCCTCCGTCACCGCGTCTGTCGTCAAGTTTTTGGGCTTTGAGCAGACTTACAAAAACGCGCTGACCGGTCTGCCCATCGGCGGCGCGGCAGGCGGTGCGGACTTCGACCCCAGAGGCCGGTCCGACCGGGAAATTATGCGTTTCTGCCAGAGCTTCATGCTGAATCTGTACCGCTACATCGGTGCGGATACCGACGTGCCTGCCGGTGATATCGGCGTGGGCGTGCGGGAGATCGGATATCTGTACGGTGCGTATAAACGGGTTACGGGCCGTGCGGAGAGCAGCGCGCTGACCGGCAAGGGTTTGACTTACGGCGGCAGTAAAATCCGTCAGGAGGCCGCCGGTTTCGGTACCGTCTACTTCCTTGCCAGAATGCTGGAGCATCAGGGCGAGACTTTGGAGGGGAAACGAATCGCAGTATCCGGTTTCGGCAATATGAGCTGGGGCGTCTGCCGCAAGGCCGCGGAACTGGGCGGCAAAGTTGTAACACTGTCCGGACCTGACGGGTATGTATACGACCCGGACGGTATTGTCACGCAGGAAAAATTTGATTACGTGCGGGAAATGCGCAGCAGCGGACAGGATAAAGTGGAAGCCTATGCGGCGCGGTTCGGAGTGGAGTTCCATGCCGGAAAGAAACCGTGGGAAGTGCCGGTTGACGTTGCGATTCCCTGCGCGACGGAAAACGAGATCGGCGTGGAAGACGCGGTGCTGATTCTGGCAAACGGCGTCCGCTATTATGTGGAAGCCGCCAACATGCCCGCTACTGCGGAGGCGCTGAAGCTGCTGCGGTTAAGCCCCAAGGTCCTGACCGCGGGCGCAAAGGCGGCCGGAAGCGGCGGTGTGGCGGTATCCGCACTGGAGATGGTGCAGAACAGCCTGCGCTACAGCTGGTCCCGCCGGGAAGTGGACGAGAAACTGCGCGGCATTATGAGCAGTATCTATGACGCGTCCGCGGCTGCGTCGGAGGAGTACGGCCTGGGCTATGACCTGATCGCCGGAAACGATATCGCGGCGTTTAAGAAAATTTCCGAGGCCATGATCGCACAGGGACTGTAAAAACACCCCCTTTCTTAAGATAAAAAGCCGTCCTGAAAAACGGGGCGGCTTTTTCGCTTGATTTGTTCATATTTATTTGCTATCATATAAGACATGAGCCGATCAAACAATAAGGAGGATTTTGTTATGAAACTGACTTGGCTGGGACACTCCTGTTTTGTGCTGGAGAGCTACGGTTTCCGCGCGCTCCTGGACCCCTTCCGCGATGTCGCCGGTCTGCCTGACATCCACATGGACGTTGACGCCGTTTATTGCAGTCACGGGCATTTCGATCACGCTTACAGCGATGAAGTGACCCTTTCTTCCGGAAAAGTCAATCCCTTTACCGTCACTGAGATCGACACCTGCCACGATGACCAGGGCGGTGCGCTCCGGGGCCGGAATACGGTCCGGCGCTTTTCCTCTGAGGGCGTCAATGTTGTTCACTTAGGCGACCTGGGCCATCAGCTCACCAAAGAACAATTGGAAAAAATTGGCCGCTGCGATGTTCTGCTTCTGCCCATAGGCGGCACATATACGATCGATAAAAAAGAGGCCAAAGCGGTGGCAGACGCCATTAATCCCCGTGTCGTAGTGCCTATGCACTTCCATGAGGACGGCAAGGGGCTTGAAATTCTGACCTCCCGTGAAGAATTTCTGGCGCAGTATCCCGCAGACCGCATCCGCCGGTATCCAACCAATGTATTGGAGGTCCGCCCGGATATGGCACGGCAGGCGGCTGTGCTGGCGTGGCCGGATCATTCGTGAAAACTTGCCGGACAGCTGAAAAGGCTGTCCGGCAAGTTTTATATTCGTTTCGGGTCTTTTCAGTAAATATTTTCAGATGGTCCGCTCCTGTTGTGGACTTTTCCCGAAAGATATGATAGAATGTAAATTATTATTTTTAAGGAGGCAAGCATTATGCGAGGTATCCCATCCCTCATCACGAATATCCGGAAAAAAGTATTTACAGAGGTCGCGCGGATGGCCTATGACGGCGGCGACTACAACAAAGCCGAAGACCTGCCCTATGTGATCGTTCCCGGAGACAGCCCGCTCCATCGGGAGTCGATTTTCCTGGAGCGCGCCATTGCCGGTGAGCGCGTCCGCCTGGCTATGGGCCTGTCTATCCGTCCGGTCCAGACCCGTTCCCTGATGACGGAGGGAATGGACCATGCCGCTATTGCGCAGCAGTATTATGAGCCGCCCCTGATTAATATTATCCCCTACGCCTGCCACGCCTGCCCGACCAAACAGTACCGTGTGACGGAGAACTGTCAGAACTGCCTTGCTGCGTCCTGCCAGCAGGTGTGTCCGAAAGGGGCCGTGTCGTTCGTCAACGGAAAAAGCCAGATTGATCAGAATAAGTGCATAAAATGCGGCAAATGCGCGAAGGCTTGTCCCTATAACGCGATTATTTACATGGAACGCCCCTGCGCGGCGGCGTGCGGAATGGACGCCATCGGTTCGGATGAGCAGGGACGCGCACATATCGACCAGCTGAAATGCGTTGCCTGCGGACAGTGCCTGGTATCCTGCCCGTTCGGCGCGATTGTGGACAAGGGGCAGATTTATCAGGTCGTGCGGTCGATCATGGAGGGCAATCAGGTGATTGCTATCGTAGCCCCTGCGTTTATCGGCCAGTTCGGCAAAGACTCCACGCCGGAAAAATTTACCACGGCGATGAAAATGCTGGGCTTTGACCGTGTGGTGGAAGTCGCAGTGGGCGCGGATATGTGTACCATTGAAGAAGCAAAGGACTTTTTGGAAAAGGTCCCCAAGGAACAGGACTTTATGGCTACTTCCTGCTGTCCGGCATGGCATTCCATGGTGGAAAAGCTGTTCCCTGCTCAGTTCAAAAATATCTCCATGACTTTGACGCCTATGGTCTTTACCGCACGCCTGATGAAAAAGCAGTTCCCTGACTGCAAGGTCGTCTTTGTAGGACCCTGCGCGGCTAAAAAACTGGAGGCAATCCGGGAAACAATCCGTTCGGATGTGGACTTTGTGCTGACGTTTGAGGAATTGCAGGGGATGTTTGAGGCGAAAGAAGTCGATTTTGCCGCAATTCCCGAGGGTGATTCCATGCGGGAAGGCACGGCGGCAGGACGCGGCTTTGCGGTATCGGGCGGCGTGGCAAAGGCCGTCGCGGACCTGATTCATGAGACGCAGCCGGATTTGGAGATCAAGACCGCCGGTGCGGAGGGCCTGCGGGAATGCCGGAAGCTGATGACGATGGCGAAAGCAGGCAAGTACAAAGGATATCTGCTGGAAGGAATGGCCTGTCCGGGCGGCTGCGTTGCCGGGGCCGGGACACTCCTGCCGGTGGAACTGGCTTCTACGGTGGTCGGGCGCTACCAGAAGGAAGCCGATGAAAAAAGCCCCCTCGCCAGCGCGTACCGTGACGCCGGAGAAGGGTTGGATTAAATTATCAGCCATGTTCCCGGCATTTAAGCGAAACCGGCAAAAGCAGTTGTGCTTTTAAACAAAAACGGGTATACTACGTCTGTCATTTGCCGCTGAAAAAATTTTTGCGGCAAAAGAAGGGAGTATGCAATGGATTATATCGTTTTAACAAAAGATAATTTTGACCATGAGGTTCTTATGTGCGAACGTCCGGTGCTGGTGGATTTTTGGGCATCCTGGTGCGGACCGTGCAAGGCGCTGTCCCCGACGATCGACGAAATTGCCCGTGAGGAAACGGATATCAAGGTGGGCAAGGTCAATGTGGACGAGGAATCGGAGCTTGCCCAGCGTTTCCGCGTTATAAGCGTCCCCACGCTGATGGTCTTCAAAAGCGGCGAATTGATCTGCCGGGAACCCGGCGGGAAATCAAAAGAGGAAATTTTGGAAATGATCGGTAAATCTGCCGTCAAAGTTTAACCGTTTTTACAAAAATCGCCTGCGGTAAAATCGCTTCCTTCGCTAATACTAGTACCAAGCGCCTTGTGTGCGCTGATCGAGGAAGGAGGAAGTTATGATGAAAAGAGCAGCAATTCTTGTTACAGCGGCGATCCTTGTCCTGTCCCTGGCGGCCTGCGGCAACCGCGGCGGCAAAAACGATAACGGTACTGTAGGAAACAATACGGCCAGCAGTCAGAACAATGGGTCAAATGGGACAAACAGTTCCAACGGCAGCGGGTCCAATACGGGCGCCGGTGTAAACGGCGGCGCCAGCAATACTATGAATGGTTCGGGTACCGGAACGAGCGGTAATGTGACCGGCAATTCTGGGACCGGTACCGGTGATGCCATTATCGGAAACAACGGCACAAACTATGCCAACAATGGACTCAACGACAATGGCGCCGCCGGTATGAACAACGGTCTCAACGGCAGCAACAGCACTGATGGTACCGTTGGCACCAATACCGGCAGCAATTTGGGGAATGATGCCCGCCGTGCGATGGATGACGTAGGCCGTGCGGCAGAGGACCTGCTCCACGATGGTGAAAACGCTGTGGCAGGCCGGACCAGCTTTCAGCAGATGCTGGATAACGCCCGCGTCCATGACACGGATGGCATCCTCACTGACGGCGAAAACAGTCACTGGTAAATGAAAAAACCGTCCTGGGACCTGCTTCCCAGGACGGTTTTTTCATGCCAGGCCGTATTCTGTCCAGCGTTCATACAGGGCGGTCAGCAGCGGTTCTATGTTCCCCGTTTCCTTCCACATGCTGTCTGAATAGATGATTTTCGCCGCCATGTTCCCGCTGAGAACTACGATCTCTATATCATTATAGACCCATGCGGTCAGGTAATCCATCTCATATTGATAGCAGTCATCGACATTCCCGAATGTTGTTGTGTTCCGCAGAGCGCTGGCCATGTTCTGGGCCATTTTCGGACTGCGCAGGCGGTAGATATCCTGATATATCCAGGCATTTGACATGTTTTTTCCGACAATCTCCATCACATCCCAGTATTCGCCAAGCAGGGAACTTGTGCGGGTCAGGCTGCTCTCTTTGCCAAGCAGTTCAGTACGGTCCATATCCCATCCTAATTCGGATAACAGCAGATACGGTCCGTCGGCTTCCAGAGGCAGTTCCACGCTTTTCGTACTCAAAAGCTGTGATGCCGTCAGGACTGCGCATAGTCCAATCAGTGTCAGCAGAGTGCCGCTTGCAATCTTATGGACTAGATGCCGGTCCTGGGGCGAGTGGTCCAGAGGAATGCCCCGTTTTAACCGGCGGCAGGTGCGGTTCAGATACCACGTCCGCCGCAGAGACATATACAGAAGCCACACAAAAATCAGTACATAAAATCCGACTGCCGCGGTCTGCTCAAACAAGCCTCTGTACCACAAGCTTAGATTCTGCCGCATATGGTACAGCGGGAACCGGACAAAAAACAGGTTCCACAGAAACAGCAGAAGCGGCGTGACCCAGCTCCACATATACTGTTTCCGCAGTTCCGCCACTGCGGAAGCCTGTTCGCTGGGGTCTGTGTAAAATTCGGGGGCGTCGCTGCCCTCCGGCGCACGAAAAATATGCAGTAATCCTTTGCCTGCCACATATTCCCAGCCGCAGTCCTCATAGACAGCCCGCTGTTCCTCCGGAAGCGTACAGCCAGCCTCCATATAGCCCGGCGCCACGATTTCAATACGGTAACGGGCGCTGCCGGGTTCTGCGGGCGCGAATTTGCTGAGAGACATGCCGCGATTGACCAGCCGCCAGCCTTTTTGCTCCATATCGCTGTAAAATTTCTCGTTTTCACCCAGAACGTAATCATAAGGATGAAATTGATACCGGTATTTCATAACGATTCCTCCTCTAAGATTTTTCCGTCCGCCATCATACATTTTAACCGCCTGTACTCCGTCAGCAGAGCGTTTTTTCCGGTTTCCGTAATAGCATAATTTTTCCGCCGTCCGTCTTCACCGGTGAGGACGATCCAGCCTTCTTTGTTCATCCTGCTTAAAACCCCGTATAATGTTCCCGGCCCCATGATCAGGCGTCCGTGAGACAGTTCTTTAATACGCTGCATCATCCCGTAGCCGTGGCCGGGACGCAGCAGCGAGAGCAGAATATAATACATAGCTTCCGTCATTGGTCCCTGTTCCGCCACGATGACCGCCTCCCTTTTTATTATGCGTCTCGATATATCGTATAGCATAATAATAGCAGATACAGCAGCGTCTGTCAATAGGTGACAGAAAAAAAGCACGTCCGGCTGACAGGTGCCAGCCGGACGGGAGTTTATTTGATGGAGAACAGAAGGTCCGTATAGGACGGATAGGGCCAATACTCCGCGGAGGTGATGGTTTCCAGTTCGTCCACAACCTTGCGCAGTTCTTCCATTGCGGCAAAGATCGTGTACTTGTAATAGTGGGCGGCTTCGTAGGCGTCGGCAAAGCCGGTGTTTGTCAGCGCGTGACCCAGGTCCTCCGAACGCTTCACCATCTGGGCCATCAGACGGTGCAGTTTCCGCAGCAGTTCCTCTTCCATTGTGCAGTCCAGATCAGACAGTACGGATTTTTTCGCCGCGATGGTGGACGCTACTGTGCCGGAAAATTCGGATACTGCCGGGAACAGGCTGCGGTTTACCATATCAATCATGGTCCGGGCCTCAATGCCGATGACTTCGCAGTAGTTTTCCAGATGGATTTCGTTTCTGGCCGCAAGTTCTTCTTCGGTAAAGACGTTATGCTTGCTGAACAGCTCGATATGCTTCGGCTGGAGATAGGTTTTCAGCGCGTCGGCCGTGCAGGACAGATTGCTCAGGCCGCGTTTCTCCGCTTCCTTGACCCAGGCGTCTTCATAGCCGTTGCCGTTGAAAATAATGCGCTGATGGTCACGCAGGGTATCGCGGATCAGGTCGTGGAGGGCGGCGTTGAAATCATCGGCTTTCTCCAGAATGTCCGCGAACTGCTGGAGTTCTTCCGCCATAATGGTATTCAGCGCGACGTTCGGGCCGGTGATGGACTGGCTGGAACCCAGGGAACGGAACTCGAATTTGTTGCCTGTGAAGGCCAGAGGGGATGTGCGGTTGCGGTCGGTGGTGTCCTGGGGGATATAGGGCAGGGCGTCCACACCAATGGAGAGGTTGTTCTTGCCGTGTTCCACATACTCAGTACCCTGGATGATCGAGTCCATGACAGCGGTCAGCTCGTCGCCCAGGAAAATGGACAGAATCGCCGGAGGAGCTTCCTGTGCGCCCAGACGGTGGTCGTTGCCGGGGTTCGCAACGGAGCAGCGCAGAATATCCTGATACTCGTCCACGCCCTTGATAAACGCCGACAGAAACAGCAGGAACTGTGCATTCTGGCTGGGCGTAGAGCCGGGACGGAAAAGATTCATACCGGTATCGGTACTGAGGGACCAGTTGTTATGCTTGCCGGAACCGTTGACGCCTGCAAAGGGTTTTTCATGCAGCAGGCATACCATATTGTGACGGCCCGCAACCTTCTTCATGATCTCCATGGTCAGCTGGTTGTGGTCGCAGGCGGTGTTGGCGTCGGAGTAAATAGGCGCAAGTTCGTGCTGGGCCGGGGCAACCTCGTTGTGCTTGGTTTTTGCCAGAATGCCCAGTTTCCACAGTTCCTCGTCAAGTTCGCGCATATAGGCGGCGATCCGGGGCTTGATAGTGCCGAAATAGTGATCTTCCAGCTCCTGACCCTTGGGAGGCTTTGCACCGAAAAGCGTGCGTCCGGTAAGGATTAAATCCTCTCTCTTGTTGAAAACATCTTTATCAATCAAAAAATATTCCTGTTCCGGACCGACCTGGCTGATGACTTTTTTCACGCCGGTGTTGCCGAACAGACGCAGAACCCGGACAGCCTGACGGCTCAGTTCGTCCATTGAACGCAGAAGGGGGGTCTTTTTATCCAGTGCCTGTCCGCTGTAGGAGCAGAAGATCGTGGGGATGCACAGACTGCCGTCCTTAATGAAAGCAAAAGCGGTGGGATCCCAGGCGGTGTAGCCTCTGGCCTCAAAGGTAGCGCGCAGGCCGCCGGACGGGAAAGAGGAGGCGTCAGGTTCGCCGCGGACAAGCTCTTTGCCGGAAAACTGCATCAGGACACGGCTGGAATCTTCGGGGGAGATAAAGCTGTCGTGCTTTTCCGCTGTGACGCCGGTCATGGGCTGGAACCAGTGGGTATAATGGGTCGCGCCCTTCTCAATCGCCCAGTCCTTCATCGCGTTGGCGATCTCGTGGGCGGTGGACAGTTCCAAAGGGGTGCCGTCGGTAACGCATTTTTTCCAGGCTTTATAACTCTGGCTGGACAAACGCTGCCGCATAACGTCCTCATTAAAGACCATACTGCCAAATAGTTCGGTTACTTTTTTGTCGCTCATAATCATACTCCATTCTCTGCAAAAGCAGGTTTATATACAAATTCTGTCAGCATCCGGACGCGCCGTAGTTGCTCAGCACGCGGGCGCTGGGGTCGTTGACATCGCAGCCCTCCCAGGACCGGTTGGGCATCCAGAAATCCACGACCATATCCGCCTGTCCGGGATAAAATCTCTCAAAAATTTCCCGGTACAGCAGGGATTCTTTGGTAAACGGCTTTGCGTGGTAAGCGTACTGCTGCGCAATGCTCTTCCAATCATCGCCGTAACGCGTCCCGGCATAGGCGCGGAGGCCGTCCGCCAGACTGTGGCCCACGGCGTCGGAAAACGCGGCTTTCTCACGCTGCAAAATGGATTCCGGCAGATAACCGCCCTCAAAAGCATGACGCAGAAGGTATTTGCCCTTGTTGTATACGTTTACTTTTTTCGCCGGGTCTACGCTCATCACATACTCCACAAAATCCAGGTCGCCAAACGGCACGCGGGCTTCCAGGCTGTTGACGGAAATGCAGCGGTCCGCACGGAGAACGTCATACATATGCAGTTCCCGAATGCGTTTTTCGCTTTCTTCCTGGAATGCCTCCGGAGACGGTGCGAAATCCGTATATTTGTAGCCGAACAGCTCGTCGCTGATCTCGCCGGTCAGCAAGACGCGGATATCGCTTTGTTCGTGAATGGCTTTGCAGATCAGATACATTCCCATACTGGCGCGGATGGTTGTGATATCGTAGGTGCCAAGAGTATATATCAATTCTTCCAATGTGTCCAGCACATCTTTGTCAGTAATGTAAATTTCATGGTGATCGCTCCCGATATACTCCGCTACCTGCTTGGCATATTTCAGGTCAATGGCGTCTTTCGACATCCCGACTGCATATGTCTGAATGGGACGGTTCAGCAATTTTGCGGCAATGGCGCAGACCAAAGAGCTGTCCAGACCGCCGGAAAGCAGAAAGCCAACAGGGACATCGGCATCCAGTCGCTTTTCTACGCCCAGAATCAGTTTTTCGTGGATGTTGGCACAGACGGTTTCCAGATCATCCTCACAGATTTTCTCCACTTTGGACATATCCCGGTAACACACAAATTTTCCGTCCTTATAATAATGTCCCGGCGGAAACGGCATGATCTTATCCGTCAAATCCAGCAGATTTTTCGGTTCGCTGGCAAAAATAATGTGTCCGGACCGGCTGTATCCGTAGTATAAGGGGCGGATGCCGATGGGGTCGCGGGCCGCAATAAAACTGTCGCCGTCATACAGGACCATAGCAAACTCGGCGTCCAGCATACGGAACATTTCCACGCCGTATTCCCGCCACAGAGGAAGAATCAGCTCACAGTCGGAACCGCTTCTAAAATGATACCCCTTTGCCTCCAATGCCTTTTTCAGCTTCCGGAATCCGTACAGCTCGCCGTTGCAGACGACCGCACTGCCGTCCGGAAGGGAAAAGGGCTGCATTCCCGCAGGTTCCGGACCCATGATTGCCAGACGGTGAAACAGAAGCGTTCCGGATTTGGTCTCCAGCACCCGGCTGTCGTCGGGGCCTCTGGACTTCGTGGCGGCAAATCCCTTCTGCAAATCAGAAACGGAAATATCTTTTCCAGTATAACCCATAATCGCGCACATAAAAAGCACCTCCGAAATTTCCCGGCGTCACTAAAATAAACAGTTATTTTAGGACGAATCGCCGGTATCCGTGGTGCCACCTAATTTACCGCTTTTGCGGTCACTTCAGCTCTAACAAGCCTGACGGCTGTAACGGGCCGTTCCCGTCTCTCCTACTAAGCAAGACCGCCGTTTGGATCAAGGCTCCGGGGTGTTATTCACCAGGATACTGCCGCGGGGTTTTCACTGTCTCCCGCTCACTGTGGGTGTTTTTCCTGACTACTTCTCTCCATCATAGCCGTTATGCGTTTTTGAAATATGGGCGTATCTTACTCCTTCCCATTCCGTTTGTCAAGCAAAATATTTTGCAAGGCGGCAAAAAAATCTTTCGTTTTCAGAAAACAGGCCAAAAGACGAGGTTCGCTGTACGCGAGAAACAGACAGATATTGCGGCACAGTAAGTTGATTCGCGGTCAAAAGAGGGCCGCACACAAAAAAACCGGCAGACTCTACCGGCTTTTTTGTGAAATTCAGAAATATTTTGCAGCTTAGTCAGAGAGAACTTGCAAAAGAGCGTCAGACCCGCTCAAAATCCACTGTGCCGTGCCTGCACCAGGGGCAGATGAAATCCGGCGGCAGCTCCTCGCCCTCGTACACGTAGCCGCAGACACGGCAGCGCCAGCCTGATTTCTGCGCCGGTTCCGGTTTGGGCTTGATATTCTTGTAATAGCTGTCATACGTGAGGGACGGAGCGTCCGACAAAACCTCCGCATGAATCGGGTCCGCAATAAACAGCGTGTGGGACTGGAAATCCAGCGTGTGCCGCACCGCGCCGGTCACATAGGCGTTGGTATAGGCAGTCAGATGGAGCAGGCCGGAAGGGTCACGGGCAGTTTGGGGAAAATCCGCAAATTTGTCAGCTGTACGTCCGCTCTGCATCCCGAAACGCTGGAAAAGTGAAAACGGCGTGTCTTCTGTGAGAATCGAGGCGGTAAAAAGTCCCGTATGCAGCAGCATATCGTGGGTCAGGGATTTTTTGCTGACAGATACGGAAACACAGTTGGGCTTGTTGGCAATCTGGCTGAGTGTGTTGATAATGCTGGCATTGTCACGCCCGTTTTCCTGCACCGACAGCAGAAACAGCCCGTAACTGATCTTAATTAACGCTTGTTCGTTCATGGAGAAATTTCCTTTCAGTTCTGGATACGGTTAGTATATCCATATTTCTAAAAAAATCCTCCTTCAGCCGGCATTTCTATGACCGCCAGATATGCACCACGCCGGCATCCTGAAACTGTTTCAGCAGCAACAGCAGCACAGGGGCTAAGATCATCCCGCCGACTCCGAGGAAATGAAAGCCCGCATACATAGCCAGCAGTGCCGAAATAGGCGGCAGGTCGGCCTGACCCGCCAGCAGGCGCGGTTCCAGGAGGGTGTGTCCCAGCATGGCGGCGGCATACAGTACCAGCAGCGACAGAGCGCGCCCGGTATTTCCAACAATAAAACAGCCCAGCGCCCAGGGGACAAGGACCGTACCGGTACCCAAAACCGGCAGAGCGTCTACCAAAGCCGTAAATACCGCCGCTAACAGGGCATAATCCACTCCTATCCACATAAAGCCGGTCAACAGAACAACAAACGTTGCCAAAATCAGCATCAATTCTGCCCGCAGCCATTTCAAAATCGTTGACCGGAAGCACTGCGCCGCGTCACGGCATTTGAGCTGCCACGCAGGAGGAAGCTGCCGTTTCAAAAAGGCCAGAATCGACGGATAGCGCAGACTGGTAAAATAGACCGCCAGAACCGTCGTGACCACAAACAGCCCCACATCCGGCAGTGCGGCGAGCAGAGACGACGCCGCGCCCATCAGCCAGCTCCCGATGTCCCCCGCCAGCGACGGCCCCGCTTCCATCATGCGGGCGGCCAGGGCGTCCAGAGCCGAGCGCAGAAACGCGGGGCAGGCGGCATACCAGTCACCGAGCCGGTCCAGCAGGTTATTCCAGACCATGGGAAAGCCTTCGACGGCCTCCGGCAGACGGGCCGACCACTGCTTCAGCTCCGTTCCCAAACGCAGTAGCAGGACGGCCAGCGTACCCCCGGCAGCCAGCAGCAGAGCGGTCGTGACCAGCGCCGCCGCAAAGGACCGTCGTACTTTCAGCATACGCCGCAGACGCTGTACTGTCGGTTCTGCCATCGCGCTGAGAGCCAGCGCCAGCAGAAACGGCAGCAGCGGCGTGAGCAGCCAGCGGAAAAAGATTACGCCGCCTCCCAGCCATAGAAGGACCGTGACCGTCTTCTGTAAAAAGACACTTAACTGCGACATGTAGACGTTCTGCACCTCTTTTCATCCCGTACTCCGGGAAAGTTTGTGAAATATTATAGGCGTTTTCCAGTTGCGGCTGGAGAAAAGCTGTGATACAATAGTACAGCACAAAGACATGTGACCACAGGAGGGACACATATAGGAGGTTCTGAAATGGGCGTGAAAACCAAGTTCTATATCGTAGCCGCGGAAGCGCTGCCGGAAATCTTCATCAAAGTGGCCGAAGCAAAACGGATGATGCAGACCGGCGAGGCGGCAACGGTGGGGGCGGCTACCCGTCAGGTGGGCATCAGCCGCAGCGCGTTTTACAAATATAAGGACGCGGTGCAGCCCTTCAACAACATGAAGGCCGGACGGATCATCACGTTCTATACCATGCTGAAAGACAGTCCAGGCGTGCTGAGCAATGTACTGTCTATTTTTGCCGGGAGCGGCGCGAATATACTGACCATCAATCAATCAATCCCCACCAACGGCTGTGCGGCTGTGACCATATCGGCAGAGACTTCCGACATGGAGCAGACGCTGGAGGAACTGATTGCATCCGTGAACTCGGCGGAAGGGGTCGTCAAGTTTGATATCCTGGCCGGATAATGCCGGCCTGTCTGATGAATATTATTTATGATTTTGTGAAGGAGAACAGTTGATATGGCGAATTTTGCTGTTATGGGATTCGGCACTGTGGGAAGCGGCGTGGCGGAGGTTCTGCGTCTGAACAGCGCGGCGATTGCGGAAAAGCTGGGGGAACCCCTCAACTTAAAATATATTCTGGATGTGCGTGACTTATCCGAAACGCCTTACGCGGATAAAGCGGTCAAAGATTTTGCCATCCTGGAAAATGACCCGGATCTGGATGTGGTTGTGGAGTGCATCGGCGGGGCAAAAGTCGCGCTGGATTTCACCCGCCGCGCCCTGACCGCCGGAAAACATGTGGTCACATCGAATAAAGAGCTGGTGGCGTCTTACGGAAAAGAACTGCTGGCAATCGCGAAAGAAAAGAATGTCAACTACCTGTTTGAAGCCAGCGTAGGCGGCGGCATTCCGGTCCTGCGTCCCCTGTTCCAGTGTCTGGCCGCAAACCAGATTCAGGAGATTGTGGGAATTTTGAACGGAACCACCAACTATATTCTCACACGGATGGTCAAGGGCGGCATTCCCTTTGCGGACGCGCTGAAAGAGGCACAGGCGAAGGGCTACGCAGAAGCCAATCCCGCCGCGGATGTGGAGGGCCTGGACGCCGGACGGAAAATCTGTATCCTGTCTGACCTGGCCTGGGGCAAAGAAGTGCGG
>CAMWQV010000004.1 GCA_947176425.1 uncultured Clostridia bacterium | reverse complement strand
AACATAACAAAAGAGCAATTTCAAACAATACAAGGGATGAGGCGAATAATAACGAGAAAAACCAGTAAAAACAGGGTATATATTTTTTCTGGTCTTATTGTTTGCGGGGAATGCGGCGGGCGAATGGCCGCCCACGTCAATACCAATCAGGAATCCTTTTACTACAACTGCCGCTCTCACTATTTTAACAGGAGTGGGTGCCAGAATAAATCCAATCTTGGAGAACGCCGTATAGAAAAGTATCTTATGGGAACGATTCTAAAAGAAATGGAGCGCCGGAAAGTAGAAGCTGAAAAGATATTCGAGCTGCAGCAGTCACACGATTACAGCGGAGAAATTGCAGCTCTTAAAGCAAAGTCCAGGAAGTTAAAGGATTTGTATCTCAACGACCTGATAACCTTAGAAGAATATAAACGAGATCACGATTCGTTCAACAATCGGATTGAAGCGTTGTTAAAAGAACAGAAGAACAGAACAAAACCGAATTTTGAAAAAGCGGAAAAAATTCTTGCACAAAGTTGGGAAACTGCATATAGCAGCCTCTCTCAAGAGAAAAAACAGGAGTTTTGGCGTATACTAATAAAGGAAATCCGTATTTATGCCGACAAGCGCATTGAATACGATTTGAACCTTTAATTTATTTTGCCCTTATACTTCTTAATATTATTGCTTCTGTAGAAGGGCTTAAATAGATTCTGGGCATGGCGTCAACCTCCTCTTTTGCCTCAGTTTATGCAGGGAAATCGAGAAGTGTGTATCGTCGGCCATACGGCAGAAAATATGGGAGTAATGTAATGAAAACTTTGATTCTAAACGGTTCACCCAGAATTACGGGAGATACGGCCCAACTTATTGAAAAAGTAACAGAAAGGATTTTGGGTGAATATAGGATTGCAGATGCCTACAGGTGCAATGTTTCCCCCTGCATTGATTGCAGATATTGTTGGAAAAAACCAGGACGCGCTATAAATGATGAGATGCAGGAGATATATGAATATATTCAAGATTGTGATAATATTCTAATTGCTTCACCCATCTATTTTTCAGAGCTGACCGGAAAACTGTTAGATCTGGGAAGCAGACTTCAAACCTTTTGGTGTGCCCGCTATTTCAGAAAAGAAGAACCTATTTTGAAATCGAAAAAGGGGGCGGTTATTTTAGTGGGCGGAGGCGATGGAAACATCAACAAACCTTATGACACTGCATGTATTCTTTTACATCATATGAATTGTTATCATATACATGAAGTGGTGTATAGCCATAATACGAACGAAAAGCCCGCAATTAAAGATGAAACGGCCCTTTCAGGAATAAATAGTATCCTGAATTTCTTTAACAATTAAAAAATCATAACGATGGCGCTCTATGCCTTGGTGAAATTGCCAGAGTCTGGTGGGAAGCGTAAGTGTTGGCGCGGACTCCCCCAGCCAGCAAAGGGCTGACTGAGGGAGTCCGCTGAAGCAGTATCAACACACACCAGACCCGGATAGACGCAGAGTCTCCCGTTTTTCATTTTCCCGGCATGTATTTGACACCGGCCTGATTTTATAATGAGATTTACTGTTCCGGACCAAAATCGGCTTTATAAGCGGCGGCCAATTTTTCGGGCCAGTCGCTGACGGGTTCCAAAACGCCGGTAAAGAAACGCAGGGTTTTCGGCTCATGAACGAAACGCAGGCCGCCGATGAGATCACGGTGGTCATAGAGCCACTTCACACGGTCGATCACATACTCCGTCTGGGAAAGCGTAAACACACGGCGGGGGAAAGCAAGACGCACCAGCTCCATGGATGCAAGACGCTCGCTGCCGTCGGCGTTGCGTTCTTCGGACAGCGTGCCGCGCTCCATACCGCGGACGCCGCTGCAGATGTACAGTGCGCAGACCAGCGCTCCGGCGGAATACTGTTCCTGGGGGATATGGCTGACGAACTCACCAGCGTCCAGGTGTGCGCCCAAACCGCCGCCCGGAGTAATAACAGGAATGCCATAGTCGTCCAGGGCTTTGACGCAGTATCCGACAAACTGCGGGCCTTGAGAAATAATATTCATATCCATACTTTCCACAAAGCCGACGGTCATGGCTTCGATCTCGCGCACGGACATGCCGCCGTAGGTCAGGAAACCCTCAAACATGGGGATCAGGTCCTCCATGGAATAATACAGATCACGGTCGCGGACCATTAAGACGCCGCCGCGGGCAAAGCCGAACTTCCGAGCGGAAAAATAGATGATATCAAAGAGGTCCGCGATCATGCGGGTGATCTCACGAACGCTCTTGTCCGCCATACCCGCCTCACGGGTCTTAATAAAATACAGGTTGTCCTGCAGGAGGGAGGCGTCCAGAACAGTCAGAATACCATATTTTTTGCAGATATCTGTAGCGGCTTTCATGTTCTCATAGGAAATAGGCTGGCCGCCGATCAGGTTCGTGCCCGCTTCCAGACGGACGAAGGGAACATTTTCCGGCGTCTCTTTTTTGATGCAGGCTTCCAGCTTCTCCAAGTCAATATTGCCTTTGAAAGGCAGATCGCTCTTGCTGACTAACCCTGCGTCGCTGACCAGTTCCTCGACCCGTCCGCCGACACGGGTAATATGCGCCTTGGCAGTGGTAAAGTGGTAATTCATGATGACGCAGTTGCCGGGCTTGACAAAACGGGTGGCTAAAATATTCTCACAGGCGCGGCCCTGATGCGCGGGCAGGCAGTAGGGGATGCCGAACAGCTCCTGCAAAGTCTTCTCCATCCGAAAATAACTTTCACTGCCGGCATAGGCGTCGTCAGCGCGGAGCATAGCGGACTCCATATCGTCACTCATCGCATTGACGCCGGAGTCGGTCAGCATATCCAAAAAAATATCTCCATTATGCAGTTGGAAGGTATTGTAACCCGCGTCCTTCATCTTCTGCAGCCGTTGGTCCGTGGGCAGAAGGTTCAGTTTCTGAACGATACGAACCTTGTGCATTTCCAGAGGGATCGGGTCACGTTTATAAAATGTAATCATATTGTTTCTCCTCGTACTTTTTCATACGGCTGCCGCCGTATTTTATTACTTTAGCACTTTGAACATGAAAAGTAAATAACCATATATATTAAAAATAGACATATTTTTTGGTTTTGCGTGTTTTTTGGAAATTCCGTCGAAAAAGCGGGGTGACAGGCAGGGCGGTTTTTGGTATAATGCTGTGTAATATTCTTGTAGGAGGCCGCGAATATGTTTTATTCTGCCGGATATGATTCGCCTGTTGGAAAAATTTCTTTGTGCAGCGACAAGGAAAATTTGGTTGGTCTATGGCTGGAAGGACAGAAATATTTCGGCAATACGGTCTGCGGAGAGATCGCGCCGTGTGAAGACCCGGAAATTTTTGGACCGGTTCGGGCGTGGCTGGACCGTTATTTTGCCGGGGAGCGTCCCGCGCCTGCTGAATTGCCACTTGCACCGTCCGGCGGAACGTTCCGGCAGGAGGTCTGGAAACTCCTGTGTGAAATTCCCTATGGACAGACCGTAACCTATGGCGGAATCGCAAAACAGCTCGGGAATCCGTCTGCCCAGGCGGTAGGCGGCGCGGTAGGACATAACCCGATCTCTATTATCATCCCCTGCCATCGGGTCGTTGGAAGCAGCGGGAGTTTGACCGGTTACGCCGGGGGCCTCGACAAAAAAATCTGGCTGCTGAAGCATGAGGGCGCGGATATGACAGGGCTGTTTGTTCCAAAAAAATAGAATGCGGGAAAAAACTTTATTTACCCCTTCCCTTTTTGAGAGAAACCGTATATACTGGAACGTATCGCAGAGTGGGAAAGGAGATAACAGGCCAGGACCTGTCAGAAGCGCCAGCGCCCGCAGAAGGAGCGGGATGACGAGGTGAGGGGAAGATCGAGGATTCGGCGGATGCCCCTCCGTACAGTTCCGGGTGCGTACACAGACGGCAAAGACGCGGGCGACCGCGGGACAAAACGGCTGTGACCGGGAGAGTAAGCGGCAAATTTCTGCGAGTTTGTCCTCTTGCTGTCAATAAAGAAGAAACTGTCCCGCCAAGAGAGGGACTTTTATGCTGTTTTTTCAGTCAGGAGGATGATAGAATTATGTGTGGCATTGTCGGATATGTGGGCCGGGAGGAAGCGGCTCCGATTTTGCTGGAGGGCTTGGGACGGCTGGAATACCGGGGCTATGATTCCGCCGGGATCGCCGTATGTACCGGGAAACAGCTCTCCGTGCATAAAGCCAAAGGACGCCTGCGGATACTCAGCGATATGCTGGACGGCGGCAGACTGGTCAAAGGCTGCGTGGGCGTAGGGCATACGCGCTGGGCGACCCACGGCGCGCCGTCGGATGTCAACTCCCACCCCCAGGTCAGCCGCAGCGGAAAAATTGCGGTGGTACATAACGGGATTATTGAAAACTATGCCGAATTAAAAGCATTTTTGCAGGAACAGGGCGTGCCGTTTACTTCCGAGACCGATACGGAAGTGGTGGCGCAGTTGGTGGAGTATTTTTATGAGGACGGCAAAGTTGATATATTAGAAGCTGTCGGACGCTGCCTCCACCGGATTGAGGGAGCCTATGCGCTGGGAATTTTATGCGCGGACGCACCGGAGCAGATGATTGCCGTGAGAAAAGACAGCCCTCTGATTTTGGGCTTTGGCGACGGCTGCAGCTTTTTGGCCAGCGACGTAACGGCGATTTTGCGGCATACCCGGCGCGTTGCCTATCTGGACGACGGCGATACGGCGGTGCTGACCCGTGAGGGCGTACAGTGCTATAACTATCTGATGCAGCCAATTGAGAAAACCGTTTCTTATGTGGACTGGGAGATCGACGCGGCGGAAAAAGGCGGTTATGAGCATTTTATGTTCAAAGAGATCATGGAACAGCCCGAAGCTTTGCGCCGCGCTGTATTCCCCCGCATTCGGGACGGCGAGGTCGTTTTAGAAGACCTGTCACTGACAAATAAATATATCCGCGGCCTGCATAAGCTGTATATCGTGGCCTGCGGTTCGTCGTATCATGTGGGCATGGTGGGGAAATACAATCTGGAGCGGATTTTGCGTCTGCCGGTAGAGGTTGCGCTGGCGTCGGAGTTCCGGTACATGGAGCCGATTGTAGATGAACATACGCTGGTGGTTGTTATCAGCCAATCCGGTGAGACGCTGGATACAATGGCTGCTCTGCGGGAAGCGAAACGGCTGGGCGCGAAAATTTTGTCCATTGTCAACGTTGTAGGTTCTTCCATTGCACGGGAGAGCGACGAGGTACTGTATACCTGGGCCGGGCCGGAGATTGCGGTTGCCACCACAAAGGCGTACACCACACAGCTGGCAGTATTAGACCTGCTTGGCCTGTATCTGTCCAAAATCCTGGGGACGATGGACGCTGCGGAACGCCGGACAGTTTTGGACGAAATGCTGCTGCTGCCGGAAAAAATGGAGAAAATTCTGGAGAAAAAAGAGGATATCCAGTATTTTGCCAGCCGGTATTTTAATCACAACAGCGTGTTTTTCATCGGGCGCAATATCGACTATGCGTTGGGCCTGGAGGGTTCGCTGAAGCTGAAGGAGATATCCTATATCCACTCGGAAGCCTACGCGTCCGGCGAGCTGAAGCACGGAACAATCAGTCTGATTGAGGAGGGCACGCTGGTCGTCGCGCTGGGGACCTACGGAAAACTGTTCGATAAGGCGATGAGCAATATCGTGGAGGTCAAAACCCGCGGCGGCGATGTGCTTGCGCTGACAACAGAGAGCCGTCAAGAGGAAATGGCAAAAACAGCAAACGGCGTCATCGCGATTCCGGACGCTCATCCGATGCTGATGCCGTCGCTGGGAGTCGCGCCGCTGCAATTATTTTCGTATTATGTCGCGCTGATGCGGGGCTGTGATATCGACAAGCCGAGAAATTTGGCAAAATCTGTTACTGTAGAATAGGGCATAAAAACAGGGCTGCTTCCAAACGGAAACGGCCCTGTGTCTTATTGAGGAAAAAGCGTCAGCCCTCTTCGGCCAGCTTCCGGCCCATCAGGACGCCCATGACAGACGCCATCATCAGCCCGCGGGTCCAGCCGCTGGAATCGCCCAGGCAGTGCAGTCCGGCGATATTGGTGTTGAAATCCTCATCCATTTTTACCCGGTTGGAATAGAACTTCAATTCCGGAGAATACAGCAAAGTTTCCGTAGAGGCAAAACCCGGCACAACCTGATCCATCGCCTGAATAAAATTGATAATGTTAATCATGGACCGGTAGGGCATAGCCGCGGTGATATCCCCGGCAACCGCGTCCGGCAGGGAGGGGCGCACATTGGAAAAAGCCAGTTCTTTAGGCCATGTGCGTTTCCCGTCCAAAATATCCCCGAAACGCTGCACCAGAATATGTCCCGCGCCCAGCATATTGGTCAGTTCCCCTACTTTCTGCGCGTAGGCAATCGGCTGGTTAAAGGGATACGAAAAGTTGTGGCTGCACAGAATAGCAAGGTTCGTATTGTCGCTTTTGAGTTCTTTATAGCTGTGTCCGTTGACGACCGCCAGATCATTATCGTAATTTTCCTGGCTGACAAATCCGCCGGGATTCTGGCAGAAAGTACGCACCTTGTTTTTGAACGGTTTCGGATACCCCACCAGCTTTGACTCATACAACACCCGGTTCACGGTTTCCATGACCTCGTTGCGCACCTCGACCCGCACGCCGATATCAACAGTACCCGGCTGATGGGCGATATTGTGTTCGGCACAGAGGCTTTCCAGCCAGTCAGCGCCCCTCCGTCCGGTGGCAATAACGGTATGGTTTGCCAGAATTTCCAGCCCGGCTTTGGCGTTCCTGACCCGCACGCCCCGGCAGGTCTCGCCGTCTAAGATCAGGTCGGTGCATTCATAGCCGAAAAGAATCTCAACGCCTTTTTCCAGCAGGTACTGTTCAATCGCGTAATACAGCGCCTGGGCTTTTTCCGTGCCCAAATGCCGGATGGGACAGTCTACCAGTTTCAGGCCGGCCTGAATCGCACGTTTCCGGATTTCCTTCACTTCCTCCGTATTGCCCAAACCCTCGACATGCGCGTCCGCGCCGAACTCCAGATAAATCTGATCCGCATAGCTGATCGTTTCCTGTGCCTTTTCCGCGCCGATCAAATTTGGCAGATCGCCGCCGACTTCATAGCTTAAAGACAGTTTTCCGTCGGAGAACGCGCCTGCGCCGGAAAATCCCGTCGTAATATGACAGTAAGGCTTGCAGTTGACGCACTGTCCGGCTTTATCCTTCGGGCATTTCCGGTCCTCTACGGCCTTCCCTTTTTCCACAATAATAATGCTGGACTTACTGCCTTTTTTCAGCATTTCCAACGCGGTAAAAATCCCGGCGGGACCTGCGCCGATAATTACGATATCTTTCTTCATAAACGGCAACCTCCATTTCTATATTTCTCTATAATAGACTATACCGTCCCGCCGTCCGCTTGTCAAGTCTAACAGTTATTGATATGGGCATTGATATTGGCCGGATTGCTCCGGGCGCCGGTTATACGGCAATATCTGCCGGGGAGCCTCCATTCGGAAGTCCCCCGGCAGTTTTTTAATCCGCCTCCATGATCGTGATCTGGTCCGCAGTGTAGTCCGTTTCATTCAGAACGATATCGGTAATTTTTGCTACATCCTCCGTCTGCAAACCATCCTCCGCAGCGGATACCACGATACTGATGCTGTTCTCCCCCATAAAGGCTACACAGTCTGCGTATCCCTTTGCTACCACGAGATTTTCGATCTGTCCTTCCAGCATTGTATACCCGGCCAGCGTCTGAATTGCCCGGTTCGCGTCCTCCAGAACCGCCTGTTCTACATTCGCCTGTCCGGCGGCTTCCCGAAGCAAACTCAGCGCGTTATCCCTGGACTGCTGGCGGCTCAGACGGGCCGTGTCAAAGTAGCTGCTGACGGAAGCCGCTGCCGCGCCTGGGTCCTCCGCGACGGTCGGGACCCCGCCGACCAGCGTTGCGTCACCTAACACTTTTGTACTGCTGCCGCCGTCGTTTTCCTCCTGCTGCGCAGGCTGGACCGTATGATTATCCTGACCGGTCCCGATGTTTCCGGCATACCTCCAGTTCAGGTACACAGCCGCGCAGACAAACAGCAGCACGGTAGCCACTACAGCGTTTCGTTTCCATTGTTCTTTCATCATGACAGTATCCTCCCAAATCAGTTTTCTCCTGTTCCGTTTCCTGACACATCGCCCCACTTCACCACAGCGATCCGGTCCGATCCCAAGCCCGTCAGCGCGCTCACGGCGTCGGTCACAGCCAGACGAACCCGGTCATTGTTTCCGCCGTCGCAGACCACCAGCGCCCCGCGGTATTTGGGATAGATCTCCTGGGTAACTACCACGCCGCCGGATGCCGTAACGGTATCTGTTGACCGCTCATAGCTGTCCGGAGCCTGGGCGGCGCCGCTGTAGCGCAGAGCAGCGTCCTCTGCTAAGATCAGTTCGCTGCCGCTGTGAAGTGTCAGCATCACGTCTACCCGGCCCACGCCGTTGATCTCGGACAAAATCGCTTCCATCGCGCTCTCTGTCTCCCGCACCGGCGTTGTCTGTATCCCGCAGTCCGACGTTTTTTCAGACACCTCCCCTGTTCCGGAACCCGCGGGCCAGAGCAGCAGCGCCGCGCCCATCGCCGCAATCAGCAGTACAAATTTGTACCGGTCCAGGAACGCAAGGGGAGAGGTCAGTTTTCCCTTGTCTCCATCCATGTCGTTTCCTCCAGCCAGATTTGTTTTTCGGGGGCTACCCCCACCTCCTCCTTGATGCACGAAGCCAAAGCCGCGCTGTAACTTCCGCGGATGGTAACCGTATCCGGCAATGGTACCCCGCTTTCTCCCATCGCTGTTGTCACCGTCACAGAACATTGCAGTCCCAGCCGGTCCGCTTTGTCACATATATATGCTTCGGTTTTTTCCGCTATGACTCTGGATAACGCGTCCGCCTGTCCGGTACGGTAGATGTCCGCCTGTTCCGCCGCCTGCCGCTGGAGGTCCGCGAAATCAAACGCTGTTCCTGTCCAGTCCAGACCCGCCAGAGGCTGTAAAATCGCCAGCGTCAGCAGCAGGCCGCACACCAGCCGCACAAACATCTCCTCCCGGCCCTTCGGGGTCAGCTGCCGCGCCAGTCCGCCGGCAAAGGCGGTCAGTATGACGCCTAACATCCACTGCCGTATGCTCTGGATCATGCCGCCACCGCCGTCAGCGATGACACGATGGAGATAATCAGCAGCAGCGCCGCCGCCGCCGTCATCGCCAGCACCAGCCCGAACGCGCTCCCCAGCTGGGCCAGCAGTTTTGTCAGCTTCGCCGGTCCCGCCGCCGACGCCACCAAAGCCGCGCATTGATAGAGCAGATACTGGCATCCCAGCTGCATAAAGGGCAGCAGACAGCACGCCAAAACTGCCAGCGCGCCAAAAGTCCCCAGCATACCGCGCAGTACTCCGGCTCCGGCAAGAACGCTCTCCGCCGCTTCCGCCAGAATTCCCCCCACGACCGGCACCGCCGCCGATACCGCCGATTTCGCCAGCCGGACCGCCTGCGCGTCAACGGCTCCGGCTACCGCGCCGCTGACCGTCAGATATGTAGTAAAGAGCGTCAGCAGCGCACCCAGCGCCCATGTGATTAACTTTTTCAGCAGTTCCCCAATCCGTTCCATTGTATCGCCCTCCAGAACCGCCCCGGCAGCGGCGGTCCCTATGTAGAGATAGACAGCCGGTAAGAGAAGCCGCTCGATAATTTTCAGCAGCACGCTGGAAAAAAACACCGCCGCTACCTGCCGTACAGACGCCGCCGTTACCCCGCCCGCCGCTGCTTCCGCCGCCGCCAGAACCGGAAGAAGAAGCGTGCTGAGCTGGGAAATTTCCGTCACCGTATTCTGTCCCAGCCCGATCAGGGCGTTCAAATCTCCCGCGGCTGCCGCTGTAATCCAAAGCGCGCCTGCCATAGACACATACCGTTCCATCGCCTCTTTTCCCGCCGGCGCGGCGCACTCCACCACACCCAGGACCACTACGCCCGCCATAATCACGGCGACCGCCTTTACGCCGCCTCCGATACGCGCCTTGAATTCCCCCGCATACGCCTCCCAAATTCTCCGCACCCCCTCTCCCAGATCTGTTTCCTCACGCACCAGCGCTCCTACTTCTGGATTCCAGTTTTCCAGCTCCTCCGGCAGTTCGGCGGCTCTGGCCCAGCCTGTCAGCAGCAGGCAGAGTAATATTAGCAGGCAGAATGTATTATGGCGCATCAGGCGGGGCTTTTTCTGTTGAATCATGATGACCTCCTATGTAAAATAACCCAGCAGCAGATTGATGACAGCCTCCAGCAGCGGCAGGGAAATGAGCGCCGCCGCCACAGCTCCCGCAATCTCCACCGCGCTGGCCAGCGACTGGGACCCGCCGTCTTTGCACAAGTCCGCGCACACCCGGCTCACCAGCGCCGCGCCGACCGTCCGCAGGAGAACCGGCATATAAAACGTCTCGATTCCCGCCCGCGCAAACAGCTCCTCAATCTCCTCCAGCAGCGGCACGGCGGCCCGCACGCACTGTACCAGCGCCACCAGTAAAACGGCGATGGTCAGCAGCATAGCCTGTTCCGGGGTTGTTTTCCGCAGCAGGACCACCGGCAGCAGACACAGCACGCACAGTCCCGCCATTTTGATGATCTCCATTCCGTATCCTCCGGGGTTCAGAAGCCGAACAGGGTCTTGATTAACTGGAACAGATCGCTGATCTCCTGTACCAGCATCATCATTACGACCACTAATCCCGCAAGAGTTGTCATCAGCGCCTGTTCCTCGCGCCCTGAACGCACCAGTAATTGATTGAGTACCGCCACGACAATCCCAATCGCCGCAATCCGAAAAATCAGGTCAATATCCATATCAAATCAGTACCAGAATCATCAAACAGGCGCCGGAAAGACATACGGCAGCGGTGATCTTGCTGCGGTCCGCCTGTCTCTCCGCCTCCGCCCGCAGAAATCTGGACAGCTCCTCTCTTGTTTCCTCCACAGCGTCCGCCAGCCGTTCCCCGCCCGCCGGGAGCAGCGGTCCCAGCGGTGTGAGCAGACGTCCCAGCGGCACCGGCAATTTCTCCGCCGCTCTGACCCAGCAGCCCGGTAAAGTATGGTCCTCCTCCTGCAAATACTGTCCCAGCGGTCCCCAAAGATACGCCGCGCCCAAACCGTCTGTTAAAATTTCTGTACAGATTTCCGGCAGCGGCCTCCGGCACACGCACACCTGCCACCGCAAAACCGCTAAATCCGCCGCCACCGCCTGTCCCACCCGCAGCGGCAGCAGTTCTTCCCGCCGCCGCAGTATGTACAGTCCGCCTGCGCCTAAGAAAATCAATACCGCGCCGAAAAGCTTCATGACAGCAGCTCCACCCGGCTCGTGCGCGCCATCCCCTGGCCCTCAATGATGACCGCCCGCCGGAACACCCCGCATTCCAGCAGGGCCCGTCCAATCTGACGCGCCCGCAAGTCCTGAAGAGAGGCGGCATGAACCGTAGCCAGCAGCGTTACGCCGCAGTTGGCAGCCGCGCAGACGGCAGTGACATCCGCCGGAAGCGCGACCTCGTCCAGCGCGATGACCTGCGGCGTCATGGCACGCAGCAAAATCGGTACGGCTAACGCTTTGGGGCAGCCGTCCATGACATCGGTCTGACAGCCCACCTCTAACTGCGGCCTGCCCCGATGAACCGCCGCCAGTTCGCCCCGCTCGTCCACCAGCGCGACCCGGCAAGGCTCCGCCAGCTCTGTTCCCTCGCTGAGCAGACGAACCAAATCCCGCAGAAGCGTGGTCTTGCCGCCCCCCGGGGGACTCAGGATCAACGTACTCAGCGGCCTGCCGTTCTCCAATATGCCCGGCAGAACAGGCCGCGCCGCGTCTTCCCGTACCCGCGGTATCCGGATTGATAAAGAACTGATATCCCGTATTCCTTCATTATAATCCCCGTTGGGCAGGGCCGTACCGCAGACGCCGATCCGGAACCCCCCTTCCGCTGTGACATATCCGTGCCGCAGTGTCTCGGCGGCGATATATCGCGAGTATTCTGTGGCGCGGTCCAGTACCTGCTCCAGATCGCCCCGTATGATACGGGTCTGCGGCAGCGGCAGTTCTCCGCCCGGCAGCGTCAGATGCAGCGGCCTCCCTATCCGTAAACGCAGTTCTTCCGTCGCCGCCTTCCTCGCCTGCTCAATCAGCAGCGCGGCTGTCCGCAGACGCATCGGCAGCAATCCACACGCGTCTTCATATCGCGCCGCGGCGTATTCCTCTGTCATTTGTGTTCCCTCCCCTGTGTTTTTCTCTATCACTCTATGCAGGCTCGTCCCAGGTTATGACCTGTTCTTTTCCAGCTTGAAAAGGACAGGGACGTATGCTACAATAAAGCCACCTGTACAAAAGGAGAAATCCGTCATGAAAATAAGAAAGAAAAAACTAGTGATAACAGCAATGGCCTGTCTTCTGCTGGCTGGATGCGCCGCTCCGGAAATACCAGAACAAAACGAAAATCCCATGGAAAAGGCCGTATATACCCACGCAATACAGCAGCTGTTGGACGAAGAACTGGAAAACACATCAAATGTAATAGAGTACCAAGCAAATTCCATAACGATTGAAGAACTGCGCTTTGACCCGGATACCAACGACCGGGCCGCGGCGTTTTGCGCGGAATATTTGATCCGTCCCTCCGGAGAGGAGATGCCGGAAGCAATGGAAAAGGATTGGTTTGACTGCTCGTTCCTGACCCGCGCAGAGATTCCGGACGGCTGGCTTGCCGTCAGTCAGTATAACTATCTGCTCCTGGACGGAAAGAGCGGAGAGTGGTCTGTTCCGGAATGGGAGAGGATAGGTCCCTGTGGAATGGACTACATCGACGAACATCTGGAGCTTGACTCTTCCGAACATCATTGGCTGCGGTTTGACCTTGCAATGGAAGGACCGGAAGAACCCGTACCGCTGATGGACCCTGCTCTGGAGGCCACCGGTCAGGGAAGCTATTGGCTCCAGCTTGCCGGACTGCCGGAAAAAGATGCCGCACTTTTCCGGAGCTATGATGACACAAAAGTATTTCTGCGTTACGGCGAACAATATCAAATATTTGAACAGGACCTATTGCCGCTGGATATGCTGCCGGAAATGCAGGAAACCCAATGGGATGACAAGTTTGCTTTATCCGTTAGTTACCGGCGGCATGAGGAAACCTGTCCTGACGGTTCCCCAGGCATCACGGAAGAAACCGTGGTCTATGTCTGGAACGGAAATTACTGGACAGATATTCATACTCAGCCGGTTGAAGTGGTAAAAGACACCGGTCTGCCGGACCCGGAAGATTTGGCGGCGGAACTGCCGGAATTTGATATCGCTGTATATCATGATTCCCAAAACGGGAAAAACTGGATTCGATACGGCGGACATTATCAGGAGATTCAAGACCCGTTGGAAACAGTCCCGCCGGAATTGCATTTTGAGGATTTCAACGGCGACGGGGAACGGGAATTAGCCGTTCTGTCCGGCGGAACGGATGACAATGGGTTCTCTCATCTGTCGGTCTACCGGTGGAACGGACAGCGCTGGAGAGGCCGCAAATCTTATGCTTACCCGGAGGAGATCGACGGGTTTCAGCTGAACGGTTTTTTCCAGTTCTATGAGGATGGGACTGCTTTTATTGAGTATAACAGAGAAGCCTGTATTTTGCTGGACCTGTCGGATTTCAGGACAAAGTGGGATACAGAGCCAGACAAAATCCTGCTGGACGAACACAGCTATACTTATCAGGACGGAGAAATCCTGCTCACCCGCAGCGGGACTGCGCTTCCATATAATGATGTCATTTTTACCGTTACCTCCTCCCTCGTCTGCGGCGATCCTGATTGGCCTATTTATGCCCGGTCCCCTGAGCTGCACAGCCCATTCGAGGTCAAGACAGAATTTTCTCCGGAACAGCTGTCGAACGCGCAGAAACGCGTTTTGCAGCAGTTTATTGAGGAGTGTAAAGAACAGCTCCTTATTGATGAGGGAAATACAGAGGCTTTGTCCAAAAACCGGTTTGCTCTCTGCGATATCACCGGCGACGGACAGAAAGAACTGATTATTGAAGCAAACTATGGCCGTGTATCAGAATACTGTGTCACTGCTTACCGGCCTGACGGACGGAATTGCCGCAGCTTTTATAGTAATGGGAATCGCTTATATGACAACGGCCTCGTCTGGGAACCATGTTCCCATAATCAGGGACGTGCCACTGCGATTTGGCCCTTTGACCTGTACCGCTCGTCCCAGAGAATCGGAGGCGCGTGTGCCTGGAGCAGCGAAGTGGACGGCTTTCCGGCTGAGTTCGATTTGGACGGCGACGGCCTGGTCTTTTATATCGACGGCAGCGACAATCCCGTTGATAACGATGTCTATGAAGAATGGTGGGACAGATGCTTAGATGGAGGAAAGCTCCTGCCTGTTTTCTACTTCCATTTTACGGACGAGATTGTGGACAGCCTTACTGAAGAGATTGTGGACAGCCTGCCGGAATATCAGGAAACCCGGATAGACCGGGAGATGTTGCTGGAAGCCTATACCGGCGTCCTGAAAAATTTGTGCGCCTATTTCTTTCAGGAAAATCCTTACCCTTATCAGGAAAAAAGCTATCATCCCTACCAGCTTTCAGACAACCGCTTCACCCTGTTCGACATTGACGGAGACGGGATTGACGAACTGCTTACTGAGTATTCGACAGGTGCGGCAGGCGAGCAGTCCATTGTCATTTATGGTTTTGATTTAGATAAGAATAAGACTGTGAAAGAATTGCAGGGCTGGTATGGCGCGACTTTTTATGATAACGGAACCGTCCGAATCCTTACGTCCAATAATCACGGAAAGGCAGGCGATATTTTATGGCCCTATTATCTCTATCAATATGACCCGGAAACGGACACTTACGCCCGAATTGCTTTAGTAGCCGCCTGGGCCAGACAGGAAGCGGAAAGATGGAACGGTGTTTCCTTCCCGGAAGAGGCCGATTTGGACGGCGACGGCATCGTATACTATCAGGACTTCCCGCCCAAAGCCGAGCCGATGGACGGCCCCGCATTTGACGCGTGGCTGGATACATACCTGGGCGGCGCGGAAAAAATCGAAATACCGTGGCAGCCGCTGACAGAGGAAAATATGCAGAATATGACGTAAAAACAGCGCCGGTCCCCAGCAGGACCGGCGCTGCGCTGTCAGTTACGGCAGCAGCTGCTGCAATATTGTTTGGTACATTCGTAATCTTTGTTGTTGTTATTGATGCTGTTGGGCGGGAAGAACTGGTTGACCGGGAAGTTGATTTTCTGGAACAGTTCGCAGGGATCTTCACTTCCGCAGCCGCAGCCACAGCCGCATCCGCCTGCCGAGCAGTCCTTATCCGGCATACAATAGTCGAAGACCGGCATCAGCAGCTGACTGTCGCGCTCCAGACGGATAATGGAAAACTGTCCCAGCGTCACAAACGCACGGCGGTACTCGTCACCCATTGTCAGCTCGCAGTTGAAGCACTGGCAGATGCAGGGCGGAATTTCGCAGATATCACAGTCACAGTAGCGATTCTCACAGCACTCTACCAGCTTGGCGTCCAGAACAATCGGATCGACCGCTTCGACGACGGCAACAGGCATATTGCTCTGTTCCAGAAGCTGGCGGTCCAGACCGTCGACACGGACTTTGGACGAGAAAATCTTCGCATTGCCCTCGCTGCCGAACAAAATGACCCGCTTGTCAAATACGCACAGCCCTTCCACCTCGATGGGCCGGGGATTCGCACAGTAAACATTCAGCAGAACACGGTAGAAAAAGCGCATATCTATCGTATAAAAACCACGGTTGAATACCACAGGTTCCACGTCGATGTACGTATAGAGCAGCTCCGCTTTGCCGCCCTTCACACTCTGCGCACGGTTGAGAATATCCTGCCCGCAGGCGGTGGGATAGAAGCGCAGATCTTCAATACAGTCTTTATCACGGCAGCTGTCAAAGATTTTCTTAGTATGGATGCAAACGGCCTCGCAGTTATCCTTCAAACCGGATACCGGGCCGGGTACGATACGTTCAGCCATAAATGGACCTCCTAAATGTCAGTAACAATCTCGATTGGTAATTCAGAAAGGCGTCTGCCTTCAATTCAGTGTATGCGCCCTGTGACAGAGTGTGCGAAATTCCGGCAGAAATTCAGCCTGTACAAATTTGCAGAAAACAGATATAATAGGAGACAGTAAAAAAACTGCGGGAGGTATGCCATGTCTGACTTTGGTTTTATCAGCGGCAGGCTGGAGATCAAGTTCCTAATTTTATATATCGCGGCGCGGACAATAGAACCAGTCCCTTTTGAGGCTTTGCAGGAGATGAGCATGTGTGACAGCGGGGTGGATTACTTCAATTTTTCCGAATGTCTCGCGGACCTGGTTCGGACAGGCCATCTGGTTCAGGACGAAGACGGCGCCTACGGCATCACGGATAAAGGCCGCCGCAACAGTTCCGCAACGGAAAGCGGTCTGCCCTATACGGTCCGGGTGCAGGCAGATCAGAGGCTCGCGGCCTGCAACGAGCAGATCAAACGGAAAGCCTTAGTTGGAGCCAAGGTGGAAGAACGGGCAGCAGGCGGGTATACGCTGACCCTGTCACTCAGGGACGAACTGGACGATCTTATGGACCTGCGGCTGCTGGTAACGCGCCGGGAACTGGCGGTGCAGATGCAGGACCGCTTTCGTACAGACGCGGAAGATATCTACTCGAAGATATTAGAGGTCCTGTACAGCGGCGGCGAATGATTTGGAGGACTTATGACTTTTTACGAAAAATTCCGGCAATTAAACATCGATCTTTCGCCCGTTGGCTTGGAACCCGGCGGTGTCCGCTGCTTCTGCACCCCAAAAGGCGCGGAGCTGATCGGGCAGGCGGGCTTGGAGGGCATCCATTACTGTTTTATTGAGGGGTTCGGGGAAATGGTATTTGCCGTGAATCCGTCGAACCTGCCCGGCCAGTATGTGTATCCGCTGGCAGAAAATTTTTTTGACCTGCTGCGTCTGCTGCTGGCCTGCGGGCATCTGGATATCATAGAGCAGACATATTTATGGGACCAGAACACGTTTAATGACGAACTTTTGGAAAACCAGCCGGAATCTGACGCTGAAAAAATACTGGATGCTGTCAGCCGGCGGCTGGCTCTGACGCCTATGCCGGAACCGTTTCAGTATATCAAAAAATTGCAGTCCGGTTTTGACTACAGCAGGATTCAATTTACAGAGGACTACAGCGTGTGGGTATCCGACGCGCCGAACTGGAAAGTTTTTGACAGCAGCTTCCAGACGCACGAAGGCAGCGCCGGAAAAGAGATTCCTGTCAGAAAAACCTTTTCCTGGGGCGGCAGGCGCTGGCTGATTCCGGCGGTCTATCTCTGTAAGGAGGGACTGGTGATTGACTTCTGCATAGAGGCGGAACCGGAAGCAATCCGCGCTTTTCTGGAGAAATGGAAGCCTGGAAATCCGGACAGCCAGCCCAGCGGCGAGGACATGCTGCGTCTGGAATTGGAACACCCGGTCCTGATGAATTTCAGAGCGGACGCGGTTCTGAACGGCGAGACACTGCGGCAAAATCAGGGCAGCGGTTTTTCATGGGTCCCGACCGTCTGCCTTCCGGACGGCGAAACAAATCCCTTTGAAGCTGTGCGGGTGATGAAGCATTACCGTCTGGACCCGTTCAAAGGCTGGTATATTGACCGCGCCCTGCTTCCGTGGGCCGACGGGCAGATACCGTCTTTTACGGAACTGCAATTACACCTGTCCCAGTCGCCTGTCAGTTTTCCGGGACCGCATTTTACCACGCCGGACCCCGGAGGAGAGGGAGTTCTGTTTACCCATCCGCTCACCGGGCAGGAACACGCGTTAAAGGTCCTGTACTCCGAACAGGCGAAACTGAATCTTCCGGATTTGGAAAACGACGAGGAATGGGAAAATCCCAACTGCTATACCGTTTTGATCTATACCCTGTCTCCGGATATTCCCAGCGAACATTTTTCGATTCAGGACTGTTCGGACGGCGACCGTCCCAAGCCGAGAACCGCGCCTTCTCCGTCTGGTCCAAAATCAGCGCCTTCTCTCGGCCTGTTTCTCAATCTCAAACCGAAAGAACTGTCTGCGCTTCTTTCCGAACCCGGCGTAATCCCTCACCCGGCGGCGTCCGCCCTGCATTTTGAACCAGCGGAGCGAATCGAATGGCGGACGGTCTTTCGTGAAAAAACGCTGGAAGATATCACGATTGAGATTTCTTTAAACGAAAGCTGTTAGAATTTGTAATATTTTTTGAAGGAGATACATTGTGTATAAAAAATTGGAGCGAATCCTGCCCCGTGTCCAGAAACCTGCCCGCTACGTGGGCGGGGAGTATAACGCGGTGAAAAAAGACAAGCGGGATGTTGACGTTCGCTTTGCCTTTTGCTTTCCGGATACCTACGAGATTGGCATGTCCAATCTGGGCTTCCGCATCCTGTACGGCGTCATGAACGAAATGCCCGGCGTCTGGTGCGAACGTGCCTTTGCGCCCTGGACGGACATGGAGGAGGAAATGCGGAAAGCGGACATTCCCCTCTATGCCCTGGAATCCGGCGACCCGGTGCGGGATTTTGATATGATCGGCTTTTCCGTGGGCTATGAGATGGCCTATACCGCCATGCTGAATATGCTGGACCTGAGCGGCCTGCCCCTCCGCAGCGAACAGCGTTCTGCCCTTGCGCCGCTGGTGGTGGCGGGGGGGACGGCGATGTATAACGCGGAACCGGTTGCGGATTTTATCGACTTGGCGCTGATTGGCGAAGGGGAGGAGCTGCTGCCGGAACTCATCGAACTGTACCGCAGTGAGAAAGAGGAAAAATGGAATAAACGGCAGTTTCTCCGCGCCGCCGCTCGAATCCAAGGCGT
>CAMWQV010000003.1 GCA_947176425.1 uncultured Clostridia bacterium | reverse complement strand
TTATTGGCCCGGCTGTTGATATCGATATCATTTTCCTTCATTAAAAAAACTCTGCACTTTGTACCGGTGTTTTTCTTTTGAGCTGCAATGTGGGTCAGCGACGTATTCAAAAAATAACAGGGATAGTCCGGGACTTCACTGTGGGCGTCACGTTTTTCTCCATAAATAATGACGGCCTCCGGGTCTTCCCGGCTGATATCGGCAGCCAGAACATTCGATTCCACACCATAGTCTGCAAAATAGTACCAGTTTTTGCGGCGCTGAAATTGCAGCAGGAAAAGGGGCATTATTTCGCTGGCTATAAATGACGTGATTGCCCCAAGCAGCGTCACGATAATACCGGTAGCCAGAAGCAGAAACACGCTCCCTACGATATGTCCCACTGGCGTCACCGGAACCACATCCCCGTAACCCACCGTGGTTAAAGTGACCAGCGAATACCAGATGGCATCCCCAATTGTTTGAATCGTGGAAGCACCATTTGCAGATTCAGAACAATAAAGTACCAATACCAGAACGGCGTAAACCGCCGCTGCAATCAGAACAAAATACAGCGAAAATTTTTTTCTTCCTCTCATTCGATCCGCCTCTCCTGACGTTAGCTTCTATAGCCGCCGCTTTTTATAACATAGGGAATCTGGCCGTTTTATGCTCCAAAAGGGCATCGTACAGAGCGTCAATATCAGACAGCGCCGTCTCAGGACCGAAGCTGATCCGAACAGTCCCTGCCGCGGTTTTTTTATCCAAGCCCATCGCGCTCAGAACATGGCTGACCTTTCCGCGGTGACACGCTGACCCGGCGGATATATAAATCTCCTTTTCGCTCAGTTCGCTTACAATATTCTGGCTGGGATAGCCGGGCAGCGATACGGACAGAATGTGCGGCGCGGTTCCTGCACCGATGACCCGCAGATCGGGGATCGTTTGCAGACGCGCCAGGGCATAGGTTCTGCACGACGCCATATGCTGCCGTATCTCCTCCAGACGATCCAAACGCAGTTCCGCCGCCTTTGCAAATCCTATAATCTGTGCGGTCGGTTCTGTACCGGGACGCAGACCGGATTCCTGTCCGCCGCCATAGAAGACCGGCTTCGTATTTTTGGCCTTTCCCCCAATATATAACGCCCCGATGCCCTTGGGCCCGCCAATTTTATGGGCCGATATGGTAATATAATCCGCGCCTAACGAACCGGCTGTAAACGGAACTTTCAAAAACCCCTGCACCGCATCGGTATGGAGCAGCGCGGGACGGCTTTTCAGAAGCGCGGCAATCTCCTCTACCGGATACTGTACGCCGGTCTCATTATTCACCAACATGACCGATACCAGCGCCGTATCTTCCCGCAGGGCGTCCGCTACCTGCTGCGCTGTGATCCGGCCCGCGGAATCCGGTTTCAGCCATGTGACCGGGTATCCGGCCTGCTCCAGCTGCTTCACGCATTGTAATACTGCGCTGTGTTCGGTGGCTGTTGTGATAATATGTTTTCCGACACGGCGGTTCTGGTACAGGGCCGCTTGTACCGCCCAGTTGTCACCCTCCGTTCCGCAGGAGGTAAAATAGATTTGTTCCGGCCGGCATTGCAGGGCTTTCGCTATCACTGCGCGGCTCTCGTCTACCAGCGCTTTGGCCTGACGCCCCAGCGTGTACTGCGCCGACGGGTTGCCGTATGCGGCTGTCAGGACTTCGGCCATTGCCTGCGCTACCGCCTGCGGTACCGGTGTCGTGGCGGCGTGATCTAAGTAGTGCATAAATTTCTCCTTGCTGTACTCTGTTTTTTATATTATAATAAAAACCGGACTTTCGGTCCGCAGACTATATAAAATGTTCAATTTTTTATGATAACATATCTGATCTTATTTTGCAAGGGGGCTGGGGAAAGATGAGGGCCGCTGTTTATACATTAGGCTGTAAAGTCAATCAGTACGAGACGCAGGCGATGGAACGGGAATTATCTGCCCGGGGTCATACGCTCGTACCGTTTGAGGACACCGCAGACGTCTACATTATCAATACCTGTACCGTTACGGCTGTCAGCGATAAAAAATCAAGGCAGATGATCCGCCGCGCAAGAAAGCAGAATCCGAATGCCATCATTGCGGTCTGCGGATGCTACGCGCAGACAAAACCGGAGGAAATACAGCGGCTAGATGTAGACGTGATCTCCGGCACCGGGGACAGGATGCGGTTTTTAGACCTGATCGAACAGAAAAAAACGGAACAGGTTGTCTGTGTGGACCAAGCGATGAAACGGCGGACATTTGAAGTGCTTCCGGCAGGCGGGCTTGCCGCACGGACCAGGGCTATGCTCAAAGTCGAGGACGGCTGTACTAATTTTTGCAGCTACTGTATCATTCCCTATGCCCGTGGGCCAGTCCGGTCGCTGCCTTTGGAAAAAGCGGCGGAAGAAGCGCGGCGTTTGAAAAATGAAGGCTATCGGGAACTGGTCATTACCGGAATCGAAATTTCTTCCTGGGGGAAAGATCTCCGGGGCGGGCCTGCGCTGATTGATCTGATTGAAACCGTATGCGCCGCCGCGGAGGGAGTACGGGTCCGGCTGGGGTCGCTGGAACCAAGAACTGTAACGGAGAATTTTTGCCGGAGGGCCGCTGCTTTGAAAAATCTTTGTCCGCATTTTCATCTGTCCTTGCAGTCGGGGTGCGACGCGACGCTGAAACGGATGAATCGAAAATATGACACAGCGCGTTATTTTGAGTCGGTTCAGTTATTGCACCAATATTTTGACCGGCCTGCTGTAACGACGGATTTGATCGTCGGGTTCCCAGGGGAAACGGAGGAGGAATTTTCCCAGACGCTGGCGTTTATTCGGAAATGCGCCTTTGCTGAGATGCACATTTTCCCTTACTCGGTCCGCACCGGTACGCCTGCCGCAGAAATGGCGCAGGTGGAAAAACGCGTGAAGGAGGAACGCGCCGCGAGAGCTGCTGAGACTGCCCATGAGATGCGCCGGAAGTATTTGGAAAACTGCGTGGGGCGGGTGTTCGACGTTCTCTTTGAACAGCCCGCTGACGGCGTTTTTCAGGGCCACGCGCCGAATTATATGGTTGTCGCGGCAGAAGGGGACGGCCTGCATAATCAGGTTCTGCCCGTGAAAATTACAGGTGTCAGAGAGGATCATATTTTGCAGGGCATCATCGAAAACCCGTAAAAAGAACGCCGCCGAAAAAATTTTGAAAAATCAAAAATTTCCTCTTGCAATCTCCGGCGGGATGGTGTATAATCCGGACTATGCCATGAAAAATTCTCCGCAAGCATTCGTGTTGAGGTCCCGGTCTCGCGCAATGGATGCCTGTGAACCATGTCAGGCGGGGAACCGAGCAGCATTAAGCGGGACTACATGTGCCGCGAGGTCTCCGGTTCGGAGCGGATGCTTGCGGAGAGTTTTTCATGGCGGTTCTTTTTATCTTTTTCGGGAGGCATCGCCCATGTATCAGGCCCTCTACCGCAAATGGAGACCGAAAGCGTTTGCTGATGTGGTCGGTCAATCCCATATCACGGAAACCCTACGGCGTCAGGCGGCGCAGAACCGGCTCTCCCACGCCTATCTCTTTACCGGCACCCGCGGGACCGGTAAAACGACCTGCGCCAAAATTCTCGCAAAAGCCGTCAACTGTCAGAACCCTGTGGACGGCGACCCCTGCAACGCCTGTCCCGCCTGCCTGGGAATTGATAACGGCAGTCTGTTGGACGTGCTGGAGCTGGACGCCGCGTCTAATAACGGTGTCGATCATGTCCGCGCCCTGCGGGATGACGCTGTTTATTCTCCGGCAAGCGTCCGTTACCGCGTGTATATTGTTGACGAAGTTCATATGCTGTCGGTGGCGGCCTTTAACGCGCTGCTGAAAATTCTGGAGGAACCGCCTGCACATTTAATTTTTATCCTCGCTACGACAGAACTGCATAAAGTTCCTGCAACAATTTTATCCCGCTGCCAGAGGTTCGCGTTCAAGCGGATTCGTCCCCAGGATATCGCGGACAGGCTGCAATATGTGGCGGGGCAGGAGGGAATGACCCTTACGCCGGACGCCGCGGGATTATTGGCGCGGCTGTCTGACGGTGCGCTGCGTGACGGCCTGAGCCTGCTGGACCAATGCGGCGCGGCAGGCGGTGAAATCGACACGCCGCGGGTGCTGGACGTGCTGGGTCTGGCGGGGAACGTCCAGACGGCGGAACTGATGGGACATCTTCTGCGCCGGGACGTGCAGAGCGCGCTGCTGATGCTGGATCAGCTGTACTGCGGCGGCAAAGATGTGGGGTCCCTTCTGAATGAGCTTTCTGCATTAACACGAGATCTTTTAATTTACATGACTGCACCCAAAGGCGGTGCGGATCTGCTGTCCGGCGGATACGACGGCGCGCAGCTGTCGGAACTGACACAGGGTGTGCCGCCGCAGAGACTGCTGTTTATGGCGGCGCAGCTGCAAAACGCGTCTGCGTCCCTGCCGTTAAGCCCGAACCGCCGGACAGACGCGGAACTGTGTCTGATCCGTCTGTGCGACGAGAGCCTTTGCGGTGATACAGCCGCGCTGAATGCCCGGATCGCGTGTCTGGAAGATGCCATCCGTACAGGAGTACCGGCCGCGCCGCCTGCACCAACCGCACCGCCGGTCAGGAAACCGGCCCCGCCGCCGGTGGATGACCGCCCGCCGTGGGACGAGGACCCGCCGCCGCTGCCTGTGGACGGTCCGCCGCCCTATGGAGAGCCTGTCCGTCAAGCGCCGGTCCTGGCGGAAAAGCCGCCAGTATCGGAACCGCCGAAAGCTGTCGGAAAAGGCGGCCTTTGGGAGGAACTGGTGGAACGGTACAAAGAACGGCTGATGCCTATGTACTGGTATATGCTGGACGATGCCCGCGGTGAGCTGGAGGGGGATATGCTGGTGGTCCGCTGCGGCGATGAGATAACCATTGAGACGCTGGACAGCCAGAATGTGAAGGATGTAATCTCCGACGTAACCGGACAGAAGCTGGGGAAAAAAATATCCGTTCGCTTCGTGCTGGACAGCGGCGCGGCACAGAAGACCGATAAACTGGATGAACTGATTCGCCGGGGCAGCCGGTATGACAGCTTTGTTGTAAAATAGTACGAGACGGCCAGCGTTACCTGCTTGGCCGTCTTGTTTTGCAAGTGGAATCAGCGGATAAAATTTGTCCGTGCCGGGGGTACCTGCACCGGTTCCGGTACGCCTGCCTCCCGGCCCGCGGCGATGGATTTCAGCAGCCACGCCATATTGTGGCCTAATGTACGCATGACCGCTACGCCCTCCTCGTCTTTCAGAACGTCTTCCGCCGTGGAACCGTGGACCATATTCCAATATCGGGAGGATACTACCGGCATTTGGTTAATCATAAAATATTTATTGAGCTGATCCAATGCCGCCGTTGTTCCGGCGCGCCGTGCGGATACGACCGCCGCGCCGGGTTTGCAGCGCAGGGCGGCCCCGGCGGAATAGAATAAGCGGTCCATCACGCCGGTGATCTGTCCGGAGGCGGAAGCGTAGTGGACCGGCGAGCCGACGATCAGGCCGTCGCACTGGCGCACTTTTTCCGCTATCGTGTTAACGATATCGTCCACAACGCATTTTCCCAGCTTCGCACAGGCCCCGCAGCCTGCACAGCCAATCCCCGCACTGCGGCCAACCCAGAGAATCTCCGTTTCGATCCCGTCAGCCTCCAGCGCCTGCGCCGCCTCGGACAGAGCCGTATAGGTACAGCCCTTCTCATGAGGGCTTCCGTTGAGCAGTAATACTTTCATAATGACCTCCTGTTTTTGCAGTTTCTTCCCTATATTATAGCACCTTTTTCAAGAAGTGCAATATCTTGTATATGCGTACCCCGCGGCAAATACGCCTCTGCATTCCAGCGAAACAGAAAATTCTGTTTGAATACCTGTAAATTTTTAAGGACGCATATTGCAGTTGCCTAAAAATTCTGATATAATGCAGTGTGAATAATCTCCGGTTTCCCGGTGGGGCGGACTCTCCGTCCCAATTCAGTTCATTTTGAAAGGGGTGTGGGTCCCATAGATAACCATAATACGCGCAAACCAAAGATCCTCATCGCTGACGACTCGGAGATGAACCGTTCGATCCTGGCAGATATGCTTTGGGATGAGTACGACATTATTGAGGCGGAAGACGGCGAGAAGGCTGTAGAAGTGCTGAAAAAACATGAATCTGATATCGACTTGCTGCTTCTGGATATCGTCATGCCCAATATGGACGGCTTTGAAGTGCTGGAAGTCATGAACCAAAACCACTGGATCGATGATGTGCCTGTGATCATGATCTCCTCGGAAACGGCCTCGACCCATGTGGAACGTGCTTACGCCCTGGGCTGTACCGATTTTATCAGCCGGCCTTTTGATATCCTCGTCGTTCACCGGCGCGTCAACAATACGATTCTTCTCTATGGGAAACAGAAAAAACTCGTCGGCCTCCTTGCAGACCAAATCTATGAAAAAGAACAGCAGAGCTTGATGATGATTGAAATCCTCAGCAACATTGTCGAGTTCCGCAACGGAGAAAGCGGCCTTCATGTCCGTCATGTGCGCGTCTTGACGGAAATGCTGCTGGACCATTTGATCAAAAAAACAGACCGTTACGGCTTGTCCCACAACGATATCCTGCTGATCAGCAACGCCTCCGCGCTGCATGATATCGGGAAAATATCAATCCCCAGCGAGATTCTGAACAAACCGGGCCGCCTGACTGCAGAGGAATTTGAGACCATGAAGTCGCATACCGTGATCGGCGGCCAGATGATGGACGATCTCCCGGATTATCAGAATGAACCGCTGGTGCAGGTCGCAAAAGATATCTGCCGCTGGCACCACGAGCGGTATGACGGACGCGGCTATCCAGACGGATTGAAAGGAGAATTTATCCCCATTGCCGCCCAGATTGTGGCTCTGGCAGACGTTTACGACGCCCTGACCAGCGTCCGGGTCTACAAGCCCGCTTACTCCCACGAGAAAGCAATCCAGATGATCACCGAGGGCGAATGCGGCGTGTTTAATCCCCTTCTGCTGGAGTGCCTGATGGAAATTGCCGATACCCTGCCTGAACAGATCAATAACAGTGCCGTGACCGGACAGATCGAACTGCGCAGCATCGCGGAGGAACTGCGCCACCATGAGGAGCTGTCCGCTTCTGAACGCACCCTCCAGCTGCTGGAGCATGAGCGCATGAAGTTCAGCTTCTTTGCCGCCATGAGCCAGGAAATTCAATTCGAGTATACCGTCAATCCGCCTATGGCCAGCCTGAACGCCTGGGGCGCGGACCGTCTGGACCTGAAGGAAACCGTTATGGACCCCGTCCACAGCCCGGAAGTACTGAAAATTATCTCCCAGGAATCTATGGACGGCTTGGTGCGCGCCCTCCGCAGCACAACCCCCGCTCAGCCGGTTGTGCGCTATGAGTGCATCCTGAATATCCAGGACGAGCCGCGCTGGACCCGCATTATCGCACGGGCAACCTGGTCCTCTGACGAACCGCCTAAATATACCGGCGCAATCGGCAAGGCTACAGATATCCATGAGTCCCGTATGAAGCTGGAAATGCTGGAGCGGGAAGCGACCCACGATCCTCTGACCGGCCTGCTCAACCACGCCGCCGCCCGGAAACAGATTCAGGCCCGTTTGGAAGATCATCCGAAAGGCCATTTTGCTCTGGCGATCCTAGACTTGGATTACTTTAAGTCCGCTAATGATACTTACGGTCATATGTTCGGCGACCAAGTCCTGAAATATCTCGCCAATAAACTGCGGGAGAGCATCCGCGGCAATGACGTGGCAGCCCGGGTCGGCGGAGACGAGTTCCTGATCTTTCTGGAATACAAGGGAGAGGCCGCCCCGGTGATCCAACGCATTTTCTATTCTCTAACCAGCGGTTCTTATGAAAATTTCCCGATCTCAATCAGTATGGGCGTCTGCCTTACAGACCGGGTCGGCATGAATTATGAGACCGTCTTCCATGCCGCTGACCAGGCCCTCTATGCCGTGAAACGCTCCGGACGCGGGAATTTCCGTCTGTATACTCCGAATTTGCAGGACAAACTTTCTGTCTCCGCTATCTCCCCCATCGACGCGGCCGAAAATACAGTGAACGATAAAGTTGAAAAAGGAGATTGATCATCATGACTTTGCAAGAATGCTATACCGAATTGGGCGGCAATTACAACGATGTCATCAGCCGCCTGCGCAGTGAACGCCTGGTCACTAAATTTGTGGTGAAGTTTTTGGATGACGACAGCTGCGCCCTCCTGCTTCAGTCTATGGAGGCCGAAAATTATGGCGAGGCTTTCCGCGCCGCCCATACGATCAAAGGCGTGTGCCAGAACCTGGGCTTTACCAAACTGTATGAGATATCCAACCAGCTCAACGAAGCTCTGCGCAACGGTTTGTCCCCCGAAGCCCCCGCTCTGGCGGAGGATGTGAAGGCGGAATATCAGAGAACCGTCACCACAATCAAGGCTTTCAAAGAAAGCGCAGGGCTGTAGCGAAAACATGAATAAAGTCAAGAAGACGGGCAGCCTGCCTCATTTCCTGCGGAACAGTCTGATTCTAGTGCTGGCCGTCAGTGCGGCGTGTTTCCTGGCTCTTGCCTTCTTTCTAAACCGGCAGAGCGCCAGTACAATCCGGGATGTCAGTCAGGTGTATATGTCCGGCCTCAGTGAGCAGATCGCCTCCCACTTCGACACCGCCATCACGCTGCGCCTGGACCAGCTTTCCACGCTGGTGCGGACCATTGTTTCTGAGGATGTCCATTCCGATAAGGATCAGCGGAATGCCCTGATTTACAACGCTCGGGCAAGGGAATTTTCACACCTGGGTTTTTTGATGGAGGACGGCAGCTTCCAAATGCTTTACGGGCAGAAGCTGGAGATTACTGACCCGGAGCCGTATATGCGATCGCTGTCTCAGAGGGAGTCCAAAGTCGCTATCGGCACGGACGCCGCCGGAACCCCGCTGATTCTGCTGGGCGTTCCATCCGGTCATGACCCTTTGCCGGATTATCCCTGCCTCGCTTTGGTGGCGGCCCTGCCGGTGACCTACATCAGCGAAATCCTTGCCCTGGATGAAACCGAAAACTATATTTATTCTTTTATTATCCGCAGGGACGGCAGCTATGTCATCCAGGGCGCCGGTGACGACAGAGCTACTTATTTTGACAGTGTCAGCACGATCTACCAAAAAGACGCCTGAATCAGAGAACCGTAAATTTATCTCTCTGAACTCACTGCCGCTATGGAGGAAGAGAGAGATTATAATACGGAAGTCGTGCTGGAAAACCAGCCGCGGCAGATGTTTTTTACCAAGCTGAGCCGGTCCGAATGGTACCTGCTGACCTTTATGCCCTTTACGGAGATGGACCGCATAGTCAGCGGTTTTACTTCCCGATGGACCGCCGCCGTCTGGCTTATGTTTCTGCTGATTCTGTCTGTGCTGTGCGCTATTTTCGGCAAGTATTTCCAGATGACAAAACAGCAAATTCAGGAGCTGGAAGAAGCCCGCAAAGCCGCTGACCACGCCAATAAAGCCAAAAGTGAATTTTTGTCCAATATGAGCCACGATATCCGGACGCCTATGAACGCAATCATGGGTATGACGGCTATCGCAATCACGAATATCGACAGCAAAGAGCAGGTGCAGAACTGTCTGCGCAAAATCGCGCTGTCCAGCAAACACCTGCTGGGCCTTATCAACGACGTGCTGGATATGTCCAAGATCGAGAGCGGTAAAATGACCTTGAATACCGATCAGGCGTCTCTGCGGGAGATTATGGACAGTATTGTCAATATCGTTCAGCCCCAGGTCAGGTCGAAACGCCAGCAGTTCAATATCAGCATCCATGATATCTCTACGGAAAATGTGTGCTGCGATAGTGTGCGTTTGAATCAAGTGCTGATTAATCTCTTGGGCAACGCAGTCAAGTTTACGCCGGAAGAAGGGACCATCGAGGTCGCTCTGTACGAAGAAGATTCCCCAAAAGGCGCGGATTATGTGCGCACCCATATCACCGTGAAGGACAACGGCATCGGGATGTCCGAGGAGTATCAGAAAACAATATTCGATTCCTTCAGCCGCGAAGATACTGCACGGGTGCAGAAAACAGAAGGAACCGGTTTGGGAATGGCCATCACCAAGTATATCGTGGACGCTATGGGCGGCACCATCGATGTTTACAGCAAGGTCGGGGAAGGTACCAAGTTCCATGTGACGCTTGATCTGCTCCGCGCCGTCGTGCAGGAGGCCGATATGGTCCTGCCGGAGTGGAATATGCTGGTGGTGGACGACGATCAGCAGCTCTGTGAGAGCGCTATCACGTCCCTCAAGTCTATCGGCGTCAATCCGGATTGGGCCTTGGACGCCGAGTCCGCCCTGAAACTGGTGGAGGAACGCCATCTCCGCCATGATGATTACCATATTATCCTCCTGGACTGGAAGCTCCCCGGTGTTGACGGTATCTCCGCTGCCCGCGAGATCAGACGCCGCTGGGGGGATGATATCCCGATCCTGCTCATCTCCGCCTACGACTGGAGCGAAATCGAGGACGAGGCCCGCGCCGCCGGCGTCACCGGGTTTATCGCAAAACCCCTTTTCAAGTCCACTTTGTTCTACGGCCTGCGCCAGTTTATGAATCTTGAGGACGATGAACAAGACAGCGGAGAAGCCGGTATTTCCGAAGCCGGTCTGGAGGGGTGCCGCATCCTGTTGGCCGAGGATAATGATCTGAACTGGGAAATCGCTGAGGAATTGCTCACCGAAGAACTGCGTCTGAAACTCGAATGGGCCGAGAACGGTCAAATCTGTCTCGCGAAGTTTGAAGCCTCCCCTGTGGGGTATTATGACGCGATCCTGATGGATATCCGTATGCCGGTTATGACTGGGTACGACACTACAAGGGCAATTCGTAAGCTTGACCGTGAGGACGCCGCCGCTGTCCCAATTATCGCTATGACCGCCGACGCCTTTTCCGAGGATATTAAAAAATGTATCGACTGCGGTATGAACGCTCATATCTCAAAGCCTATCGATGTCCGTGAGGTCTCCCGTCAGCTGCTGAGGTTTATTAAAAAATAACTAACTCAATTCCGAAAAAAGCCCTGGCAGCTTGACAAAATCAGGCTGTCAGGGTACGTTTTCTCTGAATAAATGCAGCAAACCGCCGGAAGTTTCGCTTTCTGACGGTCTGCTGCTTTTTTTGAAATTTTACCATTGGCGGTGGGAAGATAGACCCCGGCGGCTCTACAACAAGAGCGCAGTTTGCCGCACTCATCCATCGAATTTCCGAAGCCGCTTAAATAAACAGCCAATGACGGCGAACTTACAAAAAAACGAGACTGCTGAGGCGGTCTCGTTTTTTATTGCGCTATGCTCATAAATAATAAATATCGTCAGATGTTGTGAGATATTTTTCAGGTTACACAATTATTTCTGGACAAGCAGAGGAAAATATGGTATTCTGTACTATATATACAGGCAGAAAGGGTTTTATGTCTGCATCGGGAAGGAGGAGATCATGAAGTACAGCGATTATAAAGAACAGCAGCAGCACGGCACGTTTAATTTTCCCATAGCGTTTTACCACCGTTCCCCCCACAGTCCCAGCTATGAAATGCCCTATCACTGGCATACATATTATGAGGTGATCCGCATCATATTCGGTACGTTCCATCTGACTCTGGATAACGAAACCAGGGACTACAAACAGGGGGACATCATTTTTATCGCCAGCGGGAAGCTGCATGGCGGCGGCGGGGATGACTGCGTGTATGAAAGCGTGGTATTTGACATGCAGCTCGTCATGAAACAGAACCACATATGTACAAAAGCGATTCAGGACATCATCGACCAGAAAATCATTGTCCATACGCTGTTATCGGAACGCAGTGCCGCCATCTCACTGGTGGTGCGGGACTTATGTCTGGCACTGTCGTGCCGGCGGACGGGCAGCGAATTTATGATCCAGGGGTATCTGTACCAACTGTTCGGGACAATCTTTGAGGAGCATTTATACGAGGAAAGCCCAGGCGATACTGTGACAACCGGCAGGCTATATTCGATTAAAAAGGTGCTTGCGTATATATCGGAGAACTATGCGTCCAATATCTCCCTGGACTGTTTAGCCAAGATTGCGGGGATGAATCCAAAATATTTCTGCCAGTATTTCCGCAGCATGACCGACCGGACCCCCATCAATTATCTGAATTACTACCGAATCGAGTGCGCATGTGAAATGCTGTCGAATCAGAACGTCTCGATCAAACAGGTAGCGGCATCCTGCGGCTTTAACGACGAGAGCTATTTTATTAAAATGTTCCAGAAATTCAAGGGGACAACCCCCAAACGTTTTATGAAACAGGCAATCTAACATATGAAATTCTAAATTCTATATGATCTATCAGGAGAGAGCCATGCGGTCAAGAGTTTTTTTACCGAAAATTTTCGGCTGTGTCTGCTTTCTGTTCACAGCGATGGGGCTATACGCCGGTAGTAAGGAGATCCATATGGCGGACAGCCCCTTTTCTATTTCTCATTCCCGAAAGGGGATTTCTTTTTTTTATATGCAGGTGAATTTTGACGCTTTTCGTTTTGTACAAGTTGCCCTGTTTCACCCGTCTGCACTGAAAATTACTTGATTATAGGCCGCAACCGTGCTATTATCAGCATCGAGCAACGGGCATCTTTGTCAGTGCTGACAGAAAACGGAAGGAGTCCTTCTTAACATTATGATTCAATTTACCAGAACTTCCAGCGCAGGCGGAATCTTAGAGCTGGATGGTGTCAAGATTCTTCTTGACGGGGCGGGACGTCCGGAGGTCGAGACGGTACTCCCGCCTGTTGATATCATGGCTTTTACCCATAACCATTACCACCATTTTTCACCGGAGTTCGTTCAGGAGTACGTCAGGCAGTACGTCTCGACGAAACTGGTCGGGCCAAAAGACGTGGCGGCCGATCTGCCTGATCTGTCAGTTTCTGCCGCTATTTCCCAGGCGGCGTCTGTCTATGTTGCGGCCCTGCCCAGCCGTCATGCAGGGGAAGCATATCAGGATACCTCCCATTACAGCTTTCTTGTCAACGGCTCTTCCCGCGTCTGGTTCCTGGGCGACGCCGCCCCCAGTCAATGGCAGGCGCAGGAACGGCTCCCGCAGCCGGACCTGCTGATCGTGCCCTATACATATGCAGGTGATGAGAGCGTCTGGCAGATCACCGAGCATTTTTGCCCTAAGAATATTTTACTGACCCATTTGCCTGACCACAGCGACGACCCTGACAGTATTTGGGATATGGTCTCGGATGTGATCTCCCATCATCCGGAACACGGCGTCTATCTGCCGGAAATGGGTGAAAATATCGTCATTCGTTAGAAAGGAACTGTTTGATGGCTAATTTTAATTTTTTTGCGCCGACCCAGGTAGTTTTCGGAAAGGGCGCGGAACGGCAGACCGGCGCGCTGGTGAAAGCGCAGAACTGCCGGAAAGTCCTCCTGCACTATGGGGGCGGCAGCGCGCAGCGTTCAGAACTGCTGGACCGGATTCGGGAGTCTCTGCGGACAGAACAGATCGAGTTTGCCGAATTGGGCGGCGTGGTGCCGAACCCCCGCTTATCGCTGGTCTATGAGGGGATCGAACTGTGCAAACGGGAACAGATTGAATTTATTCTGGCCGTGGGCGGCGGCAGCGTGATTGATTCCTCAAAAGCAATCGGCTACGGCGTTGTCAATGACGGCGATGTCTGGGATTTCTATGACCGCCGGAGACAGGCATCCGCATGTCTGCCGGTCGGCGTGGTGCTGACGATTGCCGCCGCGGGGAGCGAGATGAGCAACAGCTCTGTTATCACGAAGGAGGACGGCGGCATCAAACGCGGTTACAGCAGTAATTTATGCCGTCCGAAATTCGCGGTCATGAACCCGGAACTGACGATGACCCTGCCGCACTATCAGACCGCCAGCGGCTGCACGGATATTATGATGCACACGATGGAACGGTATTTTACCAATAACGGCGGCAATATGGAACTGACCGACGGCATCGCGGAAGCCCTGCTCCGGACGGTCATGAAAAACGCGGTCATTCTTCACCGGGACCCGAACAATTACGAGGCCCGTGCGGAGGTTATGTGGGCGGGCAGTCTGTCCCACAACGGTCTGACAGGCTGCGGCAACGGCGGGGATGATTTTTCGGTCCACGCGCTGGAACACGAACTGAGTGGGATGTACGACGTGGCCCACGGCGCAGGCTTGGCCGCTTTATGGGGGAGCTGGGCGCGGTATGTGTATCGGGACTGCCTGCACCGCTTTGTGAAATTTGCCGTCAATGTCATGGACGTTCCGGCGGGTGCGGACAGCGAAGCCACCGCCCGCAAAGGAATTGAGGCAATGGAAAATTTTCTCCGTTCCATCGAAATGCCCGTCAGTTTGCGTGAATTGGGGCTTTCGCTGTCAGAAAACAATCTGCGGCTGCTGGCGCAGAAATGCGGCATCGCGACAGGTGGCACAAAAGGTTCCGCGAAAAAACTCCATGAAGCGGATATGCTGGAAATTTATCGAATGGCGTTATAAAAAACAGAATATAAATGGACGGTCCTGCTCGTACTGTATAAAGTATGAGCAGGGCCGGTTTATGTTTTCTTATTATTGTTTTTTGACTGGTTTATCATCCGGCCAGACCGGAGAATGGGTCGCGTAGCTGTCCGTATCCAAGGGCAGGCCGCGTTTTTTCAGGCGGTATTCGGAATAGCTCTGCACCGCCGTATACACGCAGGCAAACAGCGGCACGCCCAAAAACATCCCCATAATCCCCCAGAGGCCGCCGCCGACCAAAATCGCCACCATAACCCAGAACCCGGAGATTCCCGTGCTGTCGCCCAAAATCTTGGGGCCGAGAATGTTGCCGTCAAACTGCTGCAAGACCAGCACAAACAGGATAAAATACAGCGATTTGACCGGCGTATCCAGCAGGATCAGGAACGCGCTGGGGATTGCGCCCAGGAAAGGGCCGAAAAAGGGGATGATATTCGTTACCCCCACCACTACGCTCACCAGCGGCGCGTAGGGGAATTGAAACAGGCTGGAGCAGAAAAAGCAGATGACGCCGATAATCAGGGAATCCAGCAGCTTGCCCCGCACAAAGCCGCTGAAAATACCGTCCGCCGCCTTGACGCCCCGGATCAGCCAGGCCGCCCACCGTTCCGGCAGCAACGTATAGCACAGTTTGCAGCTTGCCGCCGCGAAGCCTTCTTTTGACGCCATCAGATAGATCGAGACGATAATGCCCAGCAGGAGATTTTTCAGGAACGTAAAGAGGCCCAAAATACCTCCCGTAAACGCCTGCACCGCGGTCTGCAACTGCGGCACCAGATTTTCCCGCAGCCAGGTCAGCGCCTCATTGTAATACTGGTTGAACATTTTGGAGACCCACGACGCAAAATTCGGATTATCTTCTACAATATGCAGCACCCAGTAATAAACCGTGTTGTAGTAGTTCTGCGCGTTATCGACCAGCTGAAGGATGCTCTTATACAGCTCCGGCAGCAGGATGCTCATCAGTCCGTACAGGAACGCCAGCACCAGCAGCCAGGTCAGGAGCATGGAGATTGCCCGAACCCATTTTTTCGGCGTTTTTTGGCCGCCATGCCGGAAGATCGCCCGCTCAAACCAGTTGACCACCGGCGAGAGCAGGTACGCAATGACGCATCCGTACAGTACCGGCGCTAAAATGGTCAGCAGCTTTCCCATATACTCCAGAACGATGGAACTGCGGAAAACGACGTCATAAAACAGCAGAATCGTACATACGACCGCCACGGCAGTCAGTCCCCAGGCAAAATAGTGATTTTCTTTCTTCATGGCATCAGCCGCCTCCCTAAAAATTTATCTGTTTCTTATCATACCCGCCTTTTTCCGCGATTGCAATACCCAATCAAGTATGTTATACTCATCTTAATCAATTTGTAACAATTTTCCTGCCCGTTCCGTCAGGGGCCGGATAGGAAATATTCTATGGAGAGGTATACTATGGCAAAAACACTTTTATTCATCGTGAACCCGCGGGCCGGGAAGACCCGTTCTGCCGCGCCGCTGTTCAGCGCAGTCAGCTGTTTTTGTGAGGCGGGGTATCTGGTTTCTGTCCGGCAGACCCAGAGCCAAGGCCACGCCGCACAGCTCGCGGAAGAAGAAGGCGCGCATTTCGACTGCGTGGTCTGCTGCGGCGGCGACGGCACCCTCAATGAAACCGTCAGCGGCCTGCTGCGCCTGCCCGGCCCGCCGCCTTTAGGCTATATTCCCTGCGGCAGCACCAACGATTTCGCGGCGAGCCTCGGCCTCCCGGACGACCCTTTGGAAGCGGCCCAGCGCATCGTTGCCAGCCAGGGGCAGCTGCTGGATACCGGCGTCTTCAACGGACGGCCCTTTGTCTATGTTGCGTCCTTCGGCGCGTTTACAAAGGCGTCCTACAGCGCACCGCAGTCCATTAAAAACGATCTGGGACATCTGGCCTATATTCTGGAGGGCGTCAAGGATCTGTCTACCCTGCGGCCCTACCGGGCGTCCGTGACGACAGACGGCGAAACATTTGAGGGCAGTTTCCTGTTCGGGGCGGTGGCTAACTCGACCTCCATCGGCGGGCTGATGAAGCTGCAAAAAGAAAAGGTTGTGCTGGATGACGGCCTTTTCGAGATGCTGCTGATCCCTGTTCCCACCACCGCCGCGGATTTGCAGTCGCTGGTCCGCTGCCTGCTCCTGCAGGATTCCGACGGCAGCGGCGTGATCTTCCGCCATGTGCCCCGGGTAACTGTCCGCACGCCGGAGGCGTTTCCGTGGACGCTGGACGGGGAGTTCGGCCCCGGCGCGGAGGAAGTAGAGATCGTCAACCAGCAGCAAAAGCTGAAATTTCTTCTGTAATCGTATAAAAAAACAGGGACGCATATGTCCCTGCTTTGATTTTGGCTTCAGGGGACCCGGACCGTACACTCCAGAACTTGTCCGTCAACGCTTGCGGTAACAGTCGTTTTGCCGGAGCCAACACGCGTTACAAGGCCGCTGTCGCTGACAGTGACAACACTGGCGTTCTTGCTCTCCCAAGTAACTTTGCTGTCCGTGCCGTTGACTTTCAGCTGTACCGGGGGATCGCTGGAACGCAGGGTAAAGTCGCTCTTGTTCAGGGACAGATTCGCCGCCGCAGTTCCGCTGCCGCTGCTACCGGTGTCCGCGGGGGGATCAGGGACAGGATCAGCGGAATTGTCCGCAGGGGGGCCGCCGTTGATCTCCAGATTGCAGACGGCGATCTCCCCTTCCACCTCGGCGGTAATCAAAGCCGTTCCGCCCGCTACACCCGTGACGGTCCCGCCGCTGACGACCGCGATTCTTTCATCGGAACTGGTCCAGGTCACATCGCCCTCCACGCCGCTGACGGTCAGCAGGGCGGTTTCTCCCACGGAAAGCGTCATTGCTTCCTGCGACATGACCAGCAGGCTTACAGGCGCGGACGGTTCGCTTTCCACCGGGTCCTCCGGTTCCTGTGTCTCATCGTCCTCCTCACCGAAACCAAGCTGCGCGGGATCGGACCGGATGCCTATTTTGTCCGCGATTTGGTCGCCCAGAAACACATAGACCAGTACGCCCGCCACAATTACGCACGTCAGCAGCATCAAAATGCCGCCGACACCGCCGCTGGAATGCCGCCGCTTGTCCAAACGCTTTCCGCCGTTATGCCGGTGTATGGGGTGGCCTTTTTTCATAGCCTCCTCCTCTTCACAGAACGGGCATCTTTTATATGTATCGGAGTATTCCTCCCCGCATCTCTGACAAACTCGGTTCGCCATGTTTTTCGTCCTCCTTTCTCGTGATAGCCGCTTTACATAATACCTTTTTTTGCCGCCCGCGTCAACGGGCATTTTCTGATTTAGACGTAATTTATGGAAAATTGTTCCGACATTTTTTGCGGATATTTCTTTCAACGCATCGATGTAAAATAAATGTCAAAATTGGCTAAATAGAAGTGCGCATTTCCGCTGCAAGGCTTTCCCTTGACAAACCAGGAAAAAAGAGGTACGATACAGGCGGCAATAACAGATGGCACACGCCACCGGGGAGGATGGCGTGGGCCTTTTTGTGGTCCTCCCTGAAAGGAAATCCGCATTTATGGAACAACTTCTGCAAACTCTGTTGGAAATACCGGAAGCCGGAGCGCTGGCCGCCGCCGTAGAGAACGGAGCCTGTCCTGCCGCGATTACCGGACTGGCTCCCGTACACCGCGCCCAGATTGCCGCCGCGCTGTCCAACGATGCCGGACGGCCTCTGGTGATGGTCTGTTCCGACGAGGGAGAGGCGGGACGGCTGGCTGGTGATCTGGAAATTCTGACAAAACAGACGCCGGTCCGTATTTTTGCCCGTGAACTGTTCGTCCGGGCCGGGACTGTCATTTCCCGCCAATGGGAACACAACCGAATTGCCGCGCTTTATGCCCTGTGCCGGGAAGAACCGCCGCAGGTGATTGTCTGTACTGCGGAGGGCCTGCTGCAAAAAACATCCCCCGCCGCACGGCTTCGGAACGCGGTCATTACGTTAGAACTGGGCGGGCGGTACGATCTCAGCAGCCTGCCGGAACAGCTTGTCGCCGCGGGATACTCCAGAGCCGGTCAGGTGGAAGGTGTGGGACAGTTCGCACTGCGCGGCGGTATTCTGGACGTGTACTCGCCGATGATGGAGGAGCCGGTGCGCTGCGAGTTCTTCGACGATGAGATCGACTCCCTGGGAACGTTTGACACGACCACACAGCGCCGTACCAAAAATATCAATACCGCCCTGCTGCTGCCTACGGCGGAGCTGCTGCCGGATACGGAATTAACCCCGGTCTTTTCCTACCTGCCCCCAAACGCCATCATTTGTCTCAGCGAAACGGGACGGCTCAGCGAACGGGTAAAAAATGTACTGTGGCAGGCCAGAGAGGATACAGAGTCCTTGCTGTCCGCGGGGGAACAGGACGGCGATCTGATCCGGCTGCTGCTCAGTCAGAGCGAATGGACAGAATGTCTGGAACGCTTTCCTGTGTGCATGATGGAGGCCCTGCCTACTTCCCGCTATCCCCTGACGCCCCGAACCCTGCTGACGGTTAACGCCAAGCAGCTCAGCGCATACGGCGGCAATATCGACACCGCCGCCGGAGACCTGCGCCATTATCTGGACACCAACTGCGCCGTGTTAATGCTGTGCAGCAGTGCGCCGCGGGCAAAAAGTATGCAGAGGATGCTGCGGGACCGCGAGATTCCCGCAGCGCTGGATTTTGACTGTCAGACTATGCCCAAGGGCGGAGAGGTCCGAATCGCGGTGGGCGCTCTGTCTGCCGGGACGGAATATCCGCAGCTGAATCTTGCCATTTTGACAGAGGGCCAGCTGACCGCGAACCCGTCAGGAAGGCCGAAACGTTCCGGCGCGCCGAAGGAAAACCGTCAAAAACTCCTCAGCTATACGGATTTAACGGTGGGCGATTTAGTCGTGCATGTCAACTACGGCATCGGACGCTTTGAAGGAATCTGTAAAATGCCGGTGGACGATGTGGAAAAGGATTATATCAAGATCGTCTACGCCGGAGGGGACAGCCTGTATGTCCCGGCTACGCAGTTGGATTTGGTGAGCAAATATATCGGCGGGGGCGGCCTGAACGAAAACGGCGAGAAACGTCCCGCACGCCTGAACAAATTGGGCAGTACAGACTGGCATAAGCAGAAAACAAAAGCAAAATCCGCTGTGAAAGACCTTGCCAAAGGACTGATCGAACTGTACGCGCAGCGGCAGAGACAGCCTGGGTTTGCCTTTTCTCCGGATTCTCCGTGGCAAAGGGAGTTTGAGGACGCTTTCGACTACACGGAAACCGACGACCAGCTGCGGTGCATCAGTGAGATCAAGAAGGATATGGAGCGGCCTGTGCCGATGGACCGTCTGCTCTGCGGGGACGTAGGCTATGGAAAAACCGAGGTTGCACAGCGGGCCGTCATGAAATGTGTGCTGGACGGAAAGCAGGCGGCGATTTTAGTGCCGACCACCGTCCTGGCCCAGCAGCACTACGCGACTGCATTGAGCCGGTTCCGCAGTTTTCCGGTGGAGATACGGGTATTGAGCCGTTTCCAGACGCCTGGACAGTGCCGCCAAGTGCTAAGGGAATTAGAGTCTGGAAAAGTGGATCTGCTGATTGGGACCCATAAACTCCTGCAAAAAAGCATTAAGTTCAAAGATTTGGGCCTGCTGATCGTAGATGAGGAACAGCGTTTCGGCGTGAGCCATAAGGAAAAGCTGAAGGAAATGAGCCGTCAGATTGACGTGCTGACTTTGAGCGCGACCCCCATCCCCCGTACGCTGAATATGGCGCTGTCCGGCATCCGGGACATGTCCACGCTGGAAGAACCGCCCCACAACCGCCAGCCCGTACAGACCTATGTGGTAGAACACGACTGGGGGATGCTGGGGGACGCCATGCGCCGGGAGATCGGCCGCGGCGGACAGGTCTACTATCTCCACAACCGCGTGGAAAATATTGATTCCACCGCCGCCAGGATTCGGGAATTGGTGGGCGCAGATGTCAAAATCGTCATTGGACACGGAAAAATGAAGGAGCGGGAACTCAGTTCTGTCATGCAGCAGATGGTGGAGGGCGAGGCGCAGATTCTGGTCTGCACGACGATTATTGAAACCGGCATCGACATTGCCAACGTCAACACCCTGATTATTGAGGACGCCGACCGTATGGGCCTGGCACAGCTGCACCAGATTCGGGGCCGGATCGGGCGGAGCGCACGGCGGGCATATGCCTATATGACCTACCGTCCGGGGAAAGTGCTGTCGGAAATCGCGTCGAAACGGCTGACCGCGATTCGGGAGTATGTGGAGTTCGGTTCCGGATTCAAGATTGCTATGCGGGATTTGGAAATCCGCGGCGCAGGGAATCTGCTGGGTGCGGAACAGTCTGGGTATATGATGACGGTCGGCTATGATATGTATTTGCAGCTGCTGGAGGACGCGGTTTTGGAGGAGCAGGGGAAGAAGAAGACCGCAAGCGCGGACTGTTCTGTTGATCTGACCGTCTCCGCCAATATTCCCGACAAATATGTACCGTCCAATGAAGAACGGATGGACCTGTACCGCCGGATTGCCGCGATTCGTACCGAGGCCAACGCCGCGGACCTGCTGGACGAACTGATGGACCGCTACGGCGAACCCCCAAAGCCAGTCTATACTCTGCTGGACGTTGCGATGCTGCGGGCAAACGCAATCCGGTCCGGCGTGTCGGAGGTGAGCCAGCGGGACGATAAGCTGAAACTGGTGATTACCGATATGCGGCCCGAAGCTGTGACCGCCGTATGCGCCAATCCGAAATACCGGCAGCGATTGATGCTGTCCACTGCGGAAAATTCGGTCACGCTGACGCTAACAATGACAAAAAAGTCGCCCCCGCTGGAAACCGCCCTGACTTTATTGGAGGACCTGCGCCTTGCCGGTGAGCAAAAAACAAAACGTAATAATAAAAAAGGAGACCTGTAAAATGGCAATGAACTGCGAACTGAGCGCAATCGATATTCTGCGGGTTCTGGGCAGAAAACCCTCCCCGGATTATGTACCTGACCCCAAAATTCCGCCTATGCTGAATGAATTTCTCAGTCTGGCAAAAAATGACCCGCTCTTTGCCACGCCCGATATCCATGTGGACCGGGAGACCTATTTTTCTTATGAGGCAATCCAGGAGCGCGTTGAAGAAGACGCTGAATACTGGGAGGCCCACCCGGACGAGTGCGAAGACGACGATTATTTCCCGTTCTCCCGGCTGCCTCAGGAACAATGGCATGAAAAACTAGCCAATTATCTGCATATCGGCAGTGATTAAGCCGCAGGCGTTGTGGTGTTAGGCATAAAAGAGGAGGACTTGGGACAGGAGGACCCGCCGGTCTATATGCTCCACGAGGAGGACGAACCGCTGGGCTGGAAAGTGTTCAGCGAGACGCTGTCCGGCTTCCTGATGTATATTCTGTGCGGCAGTACGCTTTGCTGTGAGAGCTACGATACCGCGAAGAAAGTCCTGAAAAATGAGGGTTGGACCTATGAGGCGTGCGAAAAACCGGCGGATGTGCCGAAGGAGTATTCTTTTATCTATGGCATGACAGTATGCGGCGGCTATGACGAGGATTCTGATACGCTGTTCGCCGCCCAAACAGACGGAACGTGCAGGGCATACCGGATTTTCAGAAAAGCGTGACCAAAAAACAGATTGTACTGTCAGGAAAATCATGGTATGATAAAAAGACGCGGCTGTCCGGACCGGAAAACCGCGCTAACGAATTGGATTGTGAGGTATTTTATTACAATGAAAAAATGCTTGAGCGGGCTGCTGGCCTTGATTTTGACCGTGACTTTGTGCGCGGGGTGCGGAGAGAAACAGACGGAACAGCAGCCGCCATCTGGTATCTATTACGAAGTCACCGGACTTGACCCCAGAAGTACCGCCTATAAAGTGGGAGATGTGGAGTTCCCTGTGGACATGTACCTGTATTGGATCGCGTATTCATGCAGCTCTTTGGAGTACAACCTGAATATGTACCATATGATGTACGCGGACGTTTACAATGAGATGTTCGACGCGGACGGGAACCTGCTATGGAACGCGGAATTTATGGACGGCATGACATTAAGCGAGTACGCCAAACAGCAAGCGCGGGATAATCTGCTGTTCTATGCGGCGATTGAGAACAAGGTGCAGGAGTTCGGCGTGGAGCTGGACGGGGAAGATACAGCCCAAATGGAATCGGAACTTGCAGATACAATTGAGAGCATGGGCGGACAGGAGGCGTTTGACGAAAACTTGGAGATTATGGGAATCAGCCGCGAGAGCTTTGACCGGATTGCCGCTGACGCGCAGCTGTTCCAAAAGATGGTTGATCTGATGCAGGAGGAAAGCAGCCCGCTGTACAAGGCGCCGGAGGAGTATGAGGAGTTCGCGTCCTATGCCGATCATATCCTGCTGTCCCTGACGGACGCGGAGACGGATGAACCGTTAAGCGAGGAGGAAGCCGCGGAACGGTACAGCACGGCGCAGGACCTGCTGGCACAGCTGCAAAACGCGGAAGATGTGGAGACGCTCTTTAACCAGCTGGCGGACGAGTACAGCGAGGACCCGGGCCGCGCCGCCGGAAAAGGGTATCTGGTCACGCCGGACAGCAACTTTGTGGAAGGTTTTCTGAATACGGCTCTGGAACTGTCGCCGGGAGAGGTCAGCGATATCGTCGAGACGGATTTCGGCTATCATATCCTGTACCGCAGGCATCTTGCGGATGTGCAGGAGCAGGTCGATCTGTCCTTGCTGGCACAGGACTATCTGTACACACAGATTGACGCGGATATGGATCGGCTCAGTCTGGAGGGCAGCGAGGAGATCGATGCCATTGACGCGGGTGAATTTTACAGCAGCTATAACGCGAAAGTAGAGGAGATCACCGCGGCAAAAGAAGCGGAAAATACGGATGACAGCACAGATAGCGCTGACAGTACAGACAACGCTGACAATACGGATGATACCGCCGGAAACGGTGAAGAATAAGTTATGCCCAGCGGAATTATTATTATTGATAAACCCGCAGATTGGACCAGTATGGATGTGTGTGCCAAACTGCGGGGCATCCTGAAAGAACGCCGGATTGGTCATGGGGGAACGCTGGACCCTATGGCTACCGGCGTCCTGCCTGTATTCGTGGGTGCGGCGACGCGTGCGGTGGAGTTCGCGGAAAAGGGCGATAAAGAGTATCTTGCCGGACTGCGGCTGGGTGTCGTGACTAATACACAGGACAGCACCGGCGAAATTCTGGAGGCGCGGGAAGCGGAGGTCAGCCGTGCCGCGCTGGAGACCGTGCTGGAGTGGTTCACCGGAAAGATTGAACAGGTGCCGCCCATGTTCTCAGCGATTAAGCGGGACGGCAAAAAGCTTTATGAACTGGCGAGGGCCGGGAAAGAGATTCACCGGGACCCCAGACCTGTGACAATTTACGCGCTGGAAGTGCTGGAACAGACCGGAAGAAGCGATTTTCTTCTGCGGGTGCGCTGCTCGAAAGGGACCTATGTGCGGACGCTGTGCCATGACATCGGACAGGCATTAGGATGCGGCGGGTGTATGTGCAGCCTGCGGCGGACTATGGCGGCGGGGTTTACATTGGAGCAGGCCGTCACGCTGGAGCAGGTGCAGGAACAGCGGGAGGCCCTGCTGCTGTCGGCAGACCGTATTTTTGCGGCATATCCGGCGTACCGGCTGGCCTCCGCTAAACAGGAACGCCTCTGCCGGAACGGGAATCCGATGCCCGCGCAGGGATTGTCGGAGGGTACGTACCGGGTATACGGGCAGGATGGAACGTTTCTGTCTTTGAGCCGGTGTGAAAAGGGACGTCTTGTCTCTGTCAAAAATTTCTTTACGACAGGAGGGGGAGCGGGTGCAGGAACGCAGAAAAGCCATCGCGCTGGGGTTTTTTGACGGCGTGCATTTGGGTCACCAGGCCCTGCTGCGCCGTACAATAGAGCGTGCGGAGGAACGGGATATGACGCCGGCTGTATTCACGTTTGACCGTTCTCCAAAAGAATTTGTAACCGGTGTACCTGTACCTCTGCTGACCACCGCAGAGGCGCGCCGGGAAGCCGTGCAGCTGCTGTTCCCGATCAAAGAAGTTATTGTCGAGCCTTTTGACGAAAAAATGATGACAATGCCGTGGGTAGATTTTGTGCTGTATCTGGCACAGGAGTATCATGCCGGGTGGCTTGTGGCGGGACACGACTTCCGGTTCGGCTACAAAAATTCCGGAACGCCAGCCCTGCTCTCGAAAAAAGCCGCTACGCTGGGAATGGGGTGCGATATTATCCCCGCTGTGACGCTGGACGGTGTGACGGTCAGTTCGACCTATATCCGAACGCTGCTTCGGGAGGGCAATGTGGAGGAAGCGGCGCGGTTTCTCGGACGCAGTTTCTCTCTGAGCGGTCCGGTCCGGCACGGGAAGGGAATCGGTTCGTCCAGACTGGGAACGCCTACGGTGAATCTGGTGCCTCCGGCGGGACAGCTCGTACCGGCCTTCGGCGTATATGCCGCGTCTGTGACCGTAGGCGGCAAAGTCTATGATGCCGTGACCAATGTGGGCGTCAGGCCGACCGTGGATACCAACGGCGGTGTAACAGTCGAGAGCCATTTGCTGGACCAGTCGGTGCAGGTGTACGGACGGGGCTGCCGGGTGGAATTTTTGCGGCGGCTGCGTCCGGAACAGAAATTTTCCGATATAGAGGAACTGCGCGTCCAGATCGGCAGGGATGCCGCCGCTGCCAGGGCGTTTTTTCAGGAAAGAAGTCCCGGCAGATAAATCGTTTGTGAACTTTTTGTTAAACTGGAAAAACCCTCTTGCATTCTGCGCAGAGATGTTGTAATATAAGCGCTGTTAGCACTCAGGAGGAAAGAGTGCTAACAGCGTCAGATTATCTTATCAAAAATTTTTTCATATAGGAGGAACTTACCCATGAAGCTCACACCGTTAGCAGACCGCGTCGTCCTTAAAGCTATGGAGGCCCTGGCACCGACCAAAGGCGGCATTATCCTAAATTCCAGGGCAA
>CAMWQV010000002.1 GCA_947176425.1 uncultured Clostridia bacterium | reverse complement strand
TAGGTGCGCTTGGCCAGATCACTGTGTCCGCGCATCTGTTCCTCCAGAGATGTGATATCCTTCTCCTGCAACTCCGTCAGCTTTTCCAGTTGGTAAGTACGGTCGACCAGTGCTTCCAGCGCATTCACACGTTTCTCCAGGTCTTCAATTTTTCCATCTTGAATTTTGGCACGCTCTTCCATTTTGGATACGCGGTCAACCAGGTCCTTGTTCTCATCCATCCGCTTTTCCAGCTGCTCCATCCGATAAGCGAGGAGGGCGGCGCTTTTGCGGTTGGAAGCGTAAGTACCCACCAGCGTTCCAATCAGGGCTAACCCGCCAGTAATAACAGCGACAATGATACTCTCCATAAATCACCCGCTCCCCTCTTCCGATTTCTCAGCCGTCAGCGCCGCCGCCACAGCCTCCCGCAGCGCCTCCGGTACCTGGTCCAGGGACCGTGTCCCGCGTCGGATGCTCCGGGCGTAGCTCTTTACCACAGCTTCGTTCATTGTGCCTGTTCCTCCTTCCCAACCGATTCAGAAGGCGTGGCCTGCCGCTCATACAGGGTGATCAGGGCCTCATCCGCCTCAGCCAGCTGGTCCCGCAGGCCGGAGATTTGCTCCTTCCCGGCGGACAGCTTCTCCTCCAGCTCCTCCACCTGGGCCACGTACCCGGTCACATCCCCCAGAAACTGCTTCGCCACCTGCACGGTCACCCGGTAGCTCTTGTCGCTGGAGGAGTAGGCGATATCCTCCACCTCAAAGCCATAGCCAGCGGGCAGGATGCAGTCGCCCTCAATGGTGGGCGCGGTCCAGTTGACGGCCTCGATCTGATCCAGGGTGGCGCAGTCCCTCTCAATCACAATGATGTACTGGCCGTTGACCGCGCCCCGCATGACCAGCCCGAACGTCAGCCCGTCAATTTTCGCTTTTTTGCTGTACAGACTCATGACAAATCCCTCCTTCAGTTACCCCAGACAATCAGGACACCTTCGTAGGCATCCGCGCATTTCAGCGTGATCATCTTGTTTTCCGGGTTACCGCATGCCGTGGTCCCCACACTGCCCCAGGTCTTGGTCAGCTCACCCGTCCGGCACCTGCCAAGGACCCGGAAGAACGGCATCATACGGTCCGGCGCGATCTGGATGTTGTGCTCCGTCATGTTGATACGCAGCCTCCGCACGCCGTCCTCATCCGGCTCACCCCACTGGCTCGCCAGAAACGGAATCTCCCGGCACCATTCCGCGCCGGGCGGCCAGTCCTTTTTTTCGTAGATCATGGTGTTACTCCCTTCCATATCTGCTTCAGGCCGGAAAACACCGATTCCAGCCACTGTAACAGCCCTGTTACCCTGTTTTTTGCCTTTTCCTGGAGAACCAGCAGCAACCGTCCAGGATGCTCTTTTTTTGGCCGTAGGATGGTGGTGCGTGGGTCCGGCAGCCAGGTCTTATGACGATATTGTTTGTAATACTCCGCTGGACGCTTTTGGCGTTTTGAGAGCAGCGGTTTGACTTGCTCCGGCACCAATTCGGGGTGCGCCTCCAATTCCAGCCAGGCCAGATATGCGGCCTCGTCGATCGCTTCCGGGTGGGTGACCACAACAGACTGCCCGCCAAACAGCCGGTCCAGCTTGAGCACGGCCCGCTTTACCGTCCGGCATATGGTCGCGTGGGTTATGCCCAGCAGCTCCCCGATTTCCCGCAGACTGAGCCTCTCGGAATAATACAGGTAAAAATACACCAGCTGCTTGGCCGTCATGGTCATCACCACCAACCGGACGGCATCTTCCCGGACCAGGTCCACACACTGGCCCGCTTCCACGATCTTTTGCCCTTCCACGGCTTTGGTCACGGCTTCCGCCGCATTGTGCCGCGCTCTGGAGAGGTTACGCGACACAGAGGACGGGCTTATACCCAGTGTCTGGGCGATCTCGGACTGCCTCATCCCGCCGGAATAGAGCGCCAATGTCTCCCGCTGTGTTTTGGTCAGCGCATCCAGACTGCTCGCCGCTGCGGTACGCAGCTGCTCCCGCGCCTGCTCGGCCTCTGCCTGATCCTCCTGGTTGGCCCAGGCGTCAAATTGCCGCCGGTCCTGCGCAGCCTGGGAGGAGGTGTCCTTGCCCCGCTTCCGCCGCCCATGGGTCAGCGCCCGGAGCTGGGCATTGAGGTCAAGCAGCTCCTCGCTGATCTCCGCCAGGGCCAGCTTATCCCCCTCGCCCCGCTCCAGGCGCTCCTGCTCGGCCTTTTTCCGCTCAAGCAGCTCCCGCTTCCGGGCGCGAAGTCCCTCAACCGTTGTCATCGGTCCGCCTCGCCTTCCAACCCACAGCGCACAGCCCCTCCGGGCGCGGCACATCGTAGTACCCGTCCAAGGCCCGCTGCACCTCCCGAATGCCGCTCAGCGCTTCACGCGCAGACCGCAGCTGCGACGGGTCCAGCTTTCCCGCCGCCTCCCGCTCCTCCAGCCACAGGGTCAGCTTCGCTGCCGCCCTCCGGTACTCCCGTGCCATTTCTTTCAGTGTGGCCACGGCTCACCTCGTCACGCGGTGGCAACGCCGTCCCAGGTCACAAAGGTGTTCTCAAACTCCGCCCAGGTCCGGTCCTGCTTCTCGATGTCGTACCAGTGGGGCGAGGCGTAGAACACGTTGACCGGCTGGACAGCCCGGACCTTCTGCCCGCGCCAGCGCACCTCGGCGGTGAGCCGGGTGTCGCCGTCCTGGACCTCCCGGTCCGGGGACAGCTCCAGCGTCACCTCCGGCCAGTTGGACATACCCTCCGGGGCCATTGGGCGGACGGTGTAAAGCATCCGGTGGCGGTCCTGGTCAATGGCCTCATAGTCGGGCCGTATGGGCAGGGCCAGCTTCATGCCCAGCAGGTCCACATGGAGCACAAAGGTCATCCCCGTGGGGTCCAGAAACTCATGCCACAGGCCGTTGTAGTAGTAATCCACCTTGTCCGGCGGGGCGGCGATCTCCAGGGACTCCATGGTGATGGTGCCGTCCCCGCTCTCGATGGTCATGATTTTGACGGCGTAGTCCTCTGGGTAGATGGGATCATCGGTGCCGGTCTTGGCGCGGATGGCGTCGGCGATATCCTGGAGCAGCGGCTCAAGCGGTATTGACGGTCCCATCAGTAAGCCCTCCCCAATGCGCCGGTGATGGCGGCGTTAATGGCATCATTGACCTCATCCCTCTTCGGGCGCTGCGCCAAGTCTGCCGCCGCCGCTTCCGCCATCTGCATAGTCAGCGCCTCGCCCTGCCGCGCGCTCTCCAGCAGCTGCTCCACGGTCACCGCTTTTTTGCTCATATCAGCACCTCGTTTCAAGTGAGGGGCCGGATTTCCGGCCCCTCTGCTGTGTTAGTGGTCGCCTCTCCCGCTCTCGGTCTCGGTCTCATCGACTTTGATCTTGCCGCCATCCTCATCTTCGGTCTCGTCCTTACCGTAAATCTCCGCCAGCGCGGCGGCCACCTCCTCATCGGTGGCGAACTCAATACCGTCCAGCTTGGCCTTATCAGCGGCGGTGAAGTTCTCCTCGGACAGGCCCTTGCCGTCCTCCTTCTCCACCAGGCCGGACAGATCCACAAAGCCGGACATCACGTCGTACTTGTAAACCTCACCCGCCAGAACCACGGCCACGTTGGTACCCGCGGAGTGTTTATTCCCCGCACCCTCCACAAAATCATCGGTGGTGGTGAACTTGTCGGTCACGTTAACCACCAGGCCCATGTTTGCCTCGCTCAGCTCGGGCAGATCCGCGAAAGCCACGCTGCCGCCAGCCTTGTAAGTACTGGAAACCTTGGCGTTGATGGCGGCGGTCACCCGCTCCTCCGTCATTGCGGCGGCTTTCAGATCCTCGACCTTCTTGTCCAACGCTTTGACGCTGGCATTGCTCTTCTTGTGCGCCTCGATCATCTGCGCCAGGGTCGGGACTTTTTTGTTGTTTTCATTGTTAGCCATGGTCTATTCCTCCAAAAATTTATTTGCGCACGGGCATATCCCGTCTACGCCTCATCAAAACACTGCCGCTCCAGCTCCAGCAGCATCTCCCACTCCTCGGAAGAGATAATTTCCAGCGCCCACTCCATGGGGATGTTGATTTTCTTGGGTTCATGCGACCGGTGGAGCAGGTGGAGCTTATTGTGATGATAGCACTGGGCCAGCACCCTGGCCTTGTGCATATCGCAGATGTAAGTGACCCGCTGGTTGGGCGTCCCGGTACGCTCGTAGTTGTAAGCGGTACACCAGGCACAGCCCTGATTGATGGGACAGTCCAAACACCGCTGCTCACTCTGAGACTGCCGGGTGATGGACCGCAAATCCGCCAGCCGCTGGGCGTCGTCCTCCCTGGTGCCGATCCCGCAGTCCACGTCGCCAATGCGGTAGACGGGCTGGTTGGCGATGGAGATGGGTGAGTAGCGCATACACGGCAGCACCGTCCCGTCCACGTCAAAGGCCAGCATCCGCCCATCCCCGCCGCACCAGTTCTGGGTCTCGGTGTCCGGCAGGTGGTTCCCGGCCTCCCAGTCCAAAATGGAGATGTAGGTATCGGTCCCGGACTCCTGGACCATATCGGACACCTCTTTGAGCTGCCTGTACAGTTCCCTGGCGTGCTCCGGTGTCCAGCCCTCCTCGTACACGCAATTGCAGTTGAGGGTGTCCACCCCCTCCTCCAGCACCAGGTGCCGCACCGAGGAGGCGAACAGGCCGATATTGCCGGGAGCGATGGTGTACTTGGTGGTCCGCTTGCCGTCCGGCCCTGCCACTTCACGGAACATCTTGATCGCCTTGTCGTAGGACCCGCAGCCATTACAGTCCACCCGGCAGGCGTCGTGGGCGGCCTTGTCGCCGTCGATGGTCACGCCGATGGACAGGCGGCCCGCGTATTTGCGCATAAACTGCTGGACACGGGGGTCGTCCCCCAAGGTGCCGTTGGTGGAAATGTTGATCATGTACCGGGTTTTCCAGCGGTGGTTCAGCTCAATGGCCTGAGTCAGGAAATACTCCATGGTCTGGTCGATCAAGTCGATCTCCAAGAAGGGCTCCCCGCCGATGAACTCAATGATCAGCCCGTTGGCCTCGGTGTCATTGACCAGCTCGGAATTTTTGGCATCCTCGGCAAAGAGCAGGTCCACACACCGCTTCGCCGTCTCCAGGGACATTTTCTTGTCCGATTTGTGCCCCTCGTAGCAGTAGGAACACCTCAAATTGCACTGGTGGGTGACGATGAAGGTCACGGTCTTGATCTTTTTCCCAGGGTAATAGGAGGGGTAAGTGTTCTGAAACTGGCGGGCGTGTCTGCGGTCGTTATTCATTGGGCACCTCCACATGGAGGAGACCCGTTTGGAAGTCCACCCACCAGCGCTTGAAGCTGGGGAACTGCGGCGCGAACTCCGCCCACATCTCCTGCTTGGCAAGCTGGTACTCGGCGTAGACCTCCTGGTGCTCCCGGCGGATTTCCAAGCGCTTCACCAATGGCACCCCGGCATTGAGCGCGTGCGTGTGGAGGACGTTCAGCCCGCCGATTTCGTAGTCCAGCCGCTGGAGGTAGCTCACAGTCTCCTCCGGCAGGCGAATGGTGATTTCATTCAGGCTCCCTTGAAAAGGGAGCTGGCACGGCGAAGCCGTGACTGAGGGTTTCTTCAGCTCCTGCATTTGATTCTTGCCTCCTCCACGATGGTGCTGTACTTGTCCAGTTCCTCGGTGCCCAGGCCGGACAAAAATTCCGCCAGCGCCTGGGTCTGTTCCCGCAGCCCGCCGAAGTTCCAGGCCCCTGCCATAACGTCCAGAGCCGTCCGGGCCAGGATGATGTCCACGGGCCGGGTCAGCTTGCCGCTCTTTACGACCTCTACCACCTGGTTAGCGTTTCCAGCCGTCAATTCCAGCTGGCCGGAAATGATATCCTTGACCTGGAACAAAACATTCAAATCAGCGACCGGCAGCTCCAACCCATAAAAATCGGCGGCGTCCTCCTCCGTCCGCCCCGGCAGCAGGTCCAGGGCAATACACAGCTTAGCCAGAGCGGCATCCTCCAGTCCCTCGTCATATTTCTGGTAGATGGCCACCAGCTTGTCTGCCTCTTCCTTGGTTAGTGGAGCGTCGGCTTTGTACAAGGACAGGGCGGTGAGATAGTCGCCTGTGTCATGAATCACGGGTAAAATACGGTCGATCATGGTGTCTCCTCCTTGCAGATTTCATCAAGCAGCGCAAACAGCACGTTTTTTACAGTCAGGTTTTCCGGCATCCGCCGGAGCTTGTCCAGGTTCTCTGTGGTAAGTGTCCGGCGGTAGATGTCCACTCGTTCCTCCGACAACACCTCACCGGTGCGCACTCTGGTAAGTATTGCCTTCTCCTGCTCTGTAAACAGGACCGGGTCCTCTGCCCCCTGGATCATATGCCCGAGAATAAAGGCGGTACATAACGCAGGTTTTACAGCGGTATCAATCCCAATGCTCTCCTTTGCTCCGATGTACTCTAGCCCGAAACGCACTGTATTCGCTGGAGCCGCATAAGCGATATCGTGCTTATGATCCCGCAGGAATGAGCATAGGGTCTCATGCCCCTGGCAGTCCGCTGTCAGGTCGTCGATCAGCATAGGATGCCCCCAGTGACCTTTGATGTGTTGGATGGACCACAAAAAATATGTGATGTTTGATACTCGGTCATGATGTGCGATATCCGTGTTATGGGTGAGCAAAAAATAGTCTCCGTCGGAGGAATCGGAAGCATATCCATACCGCTTTGACCCAACTACGGCGGTGATAATGGCCTTAGTCTGTTTAATCACACTCATTTTTTCCATGACATACTCCTTACGGTTCGCTTGATCCATGCGATGTGCAGTAAACCATGCACGTCGAATAACAGGCGCTGGTGCATGGAGAGCAGTTTTCCTGACAGCTGTTACCGCATTCATTTTTGCATGTATTATCACACATCATTATGCATCCAGTACAGCCAATGGAACAAGCGTCCCCACACCCCGAGCAAGCGTCCGAGCATCCGCTTGGGCACGACTGGCACCCATTGGGACACCCCGACCCACACCCAGAACACCCAGTAGGGCACCCGGACCCGCAGCCAGTGCAGCCGTCTGAACACGCCCCACCGCAGGAGAAGCACCCCATAGCGCACCCGGTGTAACAGGTCCCAGTGCAGCCGGACTTACAGTCGCTCGCGCTCCGGTCCGTCATGTCTCTGGCACCCCAGACCGCCACACGGGTCTCCATGTTTGCCAGCTCGTCCTCCTTGATGACGGTCCCCTTGCTGGCGGGCACCAGGTCACTGTTGATGGCCCGCATCGGTCCCACCAGCTTGTCCCGGTGCTCGGCCCGGATGGTCTTGCCCGCCGCCGGGGGAACGGTGTAGTCATACGCCGTGCCGCCGTAGTCCGCCACGGACCCGGACTGGTTGCGCCGCTTCATCTCAGCCTTGACCTTGGCCTTCAAAGCCGTAAACCGCTCTGCTTTTGCAATACTCATACCCTTTCACCCCTCTCTTATGTGTACGACACCGGCACATGGACCCAGTCCGAACCATTGTGATATTTCAAGCCACCGGTGTTGGGTGTCGTGTCTACCCACAGCTGTGTGGTGTCGCTTGGAGCGCTGGACCCAAAGTGATACGGTTTCCAGCCGGACTCTTTCGCCCCCACCTGCTGCGCCGTCAGCCCCACGCTGGAGCTTGTTTGTTTCTCCCACACCGTGCCGCTGCCGTCTGCGGAGACACACTTCCACTCTTCGCCGGTAATGACATTGATATAGATCTGTCCCACCTTTGCGGACACCTGACCCGTCGGTGCGGAGGTGCCGGGGATCTTCTCCTGGCCGGATAGTGTCTTTTCCAGGCTGACTACGCGGGATACCAGGTCCAAAGCCTGCGCACCCGGCACATTTGCGCTGCCTAATGCCATCGTTAAGCCCCCTCTCCGCCGTCCAGGCCGTCCATCATCTGCTTGAAATCCTCGTCCGAGGCCATGTCTACCGACAGAGTGCCGTCCTTGTCCACCAGCAGCCCGCGGCCCGGTTTTACAGCGCCGGGCGTGTGTTCGGTAGCCAACGGCATGGCGGCAACTGCGCCTGGCCCCTGCGGAAGCTGACTCACCTCTACACCGTGTTGCAGCAGCACCAGGCTGGCGGGAATATCCGCCTTAGGTGCGGACATTCCCCGCAAGCGAATCGCACCTTCTACTGTCTCCACCACTGGGCTCAGGCCGCAGGCCGCCGCAGCCCCCTCCTGCTCCACTGGGATGGTCAGCCGGGGGATCATCTCAGCTGTGACGCCGCTCACATCCACATCCCGGCGGAGCTTGTACTGTCCAGCTGCCTCCTCGATCCACCCTGCCACTGGAATGGTCACATCCACCAGGGCCACCAGATGCTCCAGCGCCCAGCGGATATCTGCATGGGCGGTCAGGTCGGAGTTGTGCTCCCCGATCATCCGTGCCACTGCTGCCGCTGTAGCAAGGGAGTTTTGGTCGATGGTCGCGGTCACGGTATCCACATCGCCCACCGCCGCGATAATGTCAAAGGTCGCCAGTTTGCCCACGATAGAACTGGACGGGCGAATCCATTCCGGCTCGCTTTCCAGGACCAGGTATGTAAACGGGACTTCTCCCTCGTCCGGGTCCTCTGCATACAGCAGAAGGCTGGTCACATAAAACCCTGCCTCTACATTTGCGCTATTCAGCTGTACCGTCACCTGACACTCGCCGTCTACGGGGTTTGTGATGGCACTGATCATAGCGTCCATAACATAATCAGGCGGCGCTTCCATCGTTTTTGGTGTCATGCCATCGGGGATCGTCCCCTTTCCGGCCGCAACACGGGTATAGTGCATCTTGCACCGTCCGGCCAATACCTTGGCGATCAGGGCAATCCCCTTCAAACTGCCATAGCAGCCGTCCTCAAATTTTCCCACTGTTCTCCCTCCTAATTGATACGTTTTGCAGTGATGTGGGTACGGGTATAAATGCCTCCCACGGCTCCCTGTGTGCCCTTCTCAGCCCGTTTTACATCGGCTGGTGCCGCATCAAAGGCAGGCGGTAGAAACCCGCCACGAGCCACTGGAAGGACGTGGTGAAACGTCTTATCGTCCCCCACTGGCAGTGGTTCAAACCCCGCTTCAACTCCTACGCCACGCCCCACAAACAGCTCAGCGCGGGCACTCCTGTCCTGGCCCACCGGCACGCCGGGAATATAGCCAGAGACCACACCTCCGTGGGAGAACGGGAGTTTCAAAACCGCCTCCCGGTCCTCGCCAATCGGCTCATAGGAAAAATAGGTCTGTACTGTGCCTCCGTGACGTACAAGCAGATCATAGCGGAACGTGTGGTAAGTCCGCAGATACAACCGCATTCCAACGCCCGCCAGCAAGGCCCGCTTGATGGCGTAGGCGATTTGCTCGATGAGGTCAAGCCGCTCTTCGCTCAGAAGGTTTTCGTCCACATACAGGGCGATCTTCGCCGGGTAGACATCTTCCAGGAGAATGTCGGAATACTCCACCCCAAGCAGCTCAGCGGCGGCGTTGATGATGGCGTCGTTGTCGCCGCCGGACAGCTGCGCGATCATCTTGACCTTGATGAAAATCCGGTACAGCGCATCGCTGGCCGCGCCGCGCTCCACGCCGAAGTTGGCCCCGTAGCGGTCGAGCACAGCCCCCTGAGCGTTGTCCAGGTCATCCCACTCCCTGACCCGCTCCGCGTTCTCAAAGATGACTTCAAAGCCCTCCGCGATAAGGTAGAACAAGCGGCCGATATTGGTCTCTGGGGGAAGCTCCAGCCGTGCGCTCCGAAGGTCAGAGCGGTTGTAGGCGCTGGTGAGCATATCCAGCATTCGCGCCCAAAAGCCGTGTTTACGCAATGATGCTCACCTTCTCCTCGTCCGTGACCACCTTGCTCCGGCTGTCTACCCGGACATTTTCCATTTGCAGGGCGTCAGGGTCGGCGCCAATGAAAATGTCGAAGTCCAGCACGCCGGGAACAGTGTAGAGGACTGCGGGAAGCTTCTGGTGGTACAGCGTTTCTCCCACCGCCACACCGCCGCTCTCCCGGCTGCCGATATACGCCACCAGGGCGGAGATGATACGCTCCTGCCCGTCATGGGGGAAGTTTCTTCCTGTGAGCAGGTTTGTCACCCTGACATAGACCGGTACCGGGTGGGGACGGTTAAAGCAGATCCTCTTGGTGTTTCCGCTTAGGGTAATGACCGGGACCTCGATGTCTCCCAGAGTCTGGATGCCGGTACCCAGCTTGTCATAGATCACCCTGGCAATGTCGCTCTCCAGTCCGCCGTAGACAACGGCCTCAATGCTGTGGGGCGGGAGGCCGTGTTCATCCTCAAAGTCTGAGTCATTCTCAAACACCTTGGCTTCCATAATGCCCTCCACCTCCTGGAGCAGCGCCGCCCGGATAGCGTCGGCGTTGACGCCTCCAGCGTAGTCCACCGAGACGTAGTAGCGGTCCCGGTATTCCTCGTCTGTCTCCCGCTCCCGGCCCCCAGTGAAGGGCTTAAGGTTCGTGACAGACTCCACACCGGCCACAGCGCCGGGGTTGGTAATGGTGGTCACAGTCCCCGCCTCGACATTCCCATAAGGTCCCTTCTCCACCGCCATGGCCGGGACAAGCGCCGTCCCGTCTTCCCTGATCTCTGCTTCGGTGACTGCATAGAACTGGATGCCCGCAGCAGTCTCAGCCAGCCAGCCCGCAGGTATCACGGTCCCGGGCGGCCCAGTGACAGTGAGATAGCCGGTCGCCTTCTGTGCCGGCAGAACCCGCAGACCGATGGCCCGGCCCAGGTTTAGAAGGGACGTGCCCACAGCCGTGTCCACGAAACGACTGTTGTAGACATCCTCCAGGACGGAGAACAGGATGTTGAGCATCCAGGCGTAAATGCGCAGGAACAGGCCCAGGGGGCTCCTGACGGTCAGATTGGCGGTGCTACCGAACAGTTCTCTGGCCTTGTACTCCAGGGCGTCCAGCAGCTCCACATAGGTGGGTCGCCGGAACCCCAGAGAGGTCAGACCCCAGCCCTTTTCACTCATCCGCTCCTCGCCTCCACTCTGATGGCAGAACCGTCATACAATGTGCCGTAGAACTCCGCCCCAATGGTGCGCCCCTCTACAAGGGGGGTGAGGCTTTTAATCTCCCGGACATAAGGCTCCTGGAAAATGGATGTCCGGAGCACATCGTCCGCCTCATCCTCAATGCCTGAAAGGGGTTGGCCCACGACACGCTCCCACTCAGTACCGTGGGAGGTGTCAAGCTCAAATTCGCCCTTCCATGTGTTGAGGTTGTTGCGGATATTCTGCGCGATGGCTGCACCGTCCTCCAGAATGTCGAGCAGACCCTCACTGTCAAAGCACAGGTCCCGGCTGTCCGGGTCCAGCTTCAAAACAGTTATCTTTGCCATAGACATCCCTCCTCGTCGCGGTTGGAGGTCAAACCTCCTGGACGGTCCCTTCCACCTCAACATTTCCCTTGATTTTGACCTTATCTTTGCAAACAGCGATATACACGCCCCCACCCTCGGTGGAGAGTACCAGCGCCTCATCCGGCACGCCGCTGATAGGGTTGCTCTTGGGGACGAAGGCTCCGACAAAAAATGCGTCCTCTTCCCCGTGGTTGCGCTCGGTGTTGGGTCGGCACTCCTTCCCGGCCTCGGCGATTCGGTCGATGTCGTGGTCGGCGTAGACGATAATGCCCACATCCCCCGCCTTGTACCAGGGCCGCAGAAAGAACCCTCCGCCCCGGATCATGGCAATGGGGACTCCCAGCACAGGGGGCGGCGTCCGGTAAACCCCGCCGTCCAGGACCTTGGAAAGCGGCTGAACGTCCACCGTCATGGCAGCACTGTCGAACGCCGTCACCTTGCACATAGCGGACACGCGGACACTCTCCAGGAGGGCCTTTTGCTCCTGGTTTTCTACGCTATAGCTGTTCCGACTCACACCGGTTTCACCTCGATTTCGGTCATCCAGTCCCCAGTCGGGTCCCCAGTATGACGGCCTGACTTGATGAGGAACGCCCCATTCAGGCTATTGCTGCTTATCCCCACCACATCAGCGGGACCCAGGTGGTAATTGAGCAGGCAGCGCCGTTTATAGGTCTGTTCCTCCGGCTCATTCCCATCATCAATGGTGGTCTGGTTGGTGACCGGTTCGGTGTCCTCCACTTCCTCCGTTGCTTTCAGCAGCCCAGTCGAGGGGGACAGCAAATAGCCCATGTTCTGCCCATCATTGGGGTTGTTGATGATGACAGTACCGTTGCGAATGAGGAATCTGCTTTTGCAGTCAAGCGTGACGATCTCCTTCACTACGTCCTTGACTTTGCCCTTACATACCTTCCCCCTGGGGTATTCCATATCCACCACCAGTTCAAAGGCGCCAATCTCCACACCGAAGATGTTCAGCAGGTCCTTTACTATCGCGCTGGCCTTGCTCCCAGCTGCATAGGTCTTATTGACCTCAGAGGTCAGCCACTCATCCAGCGCTTCGGCGGCGGTGATGGTGGTGATCCATTCCGTCCCCTGCTGCTTGCTGGCGGCGCGGGATATTTTTCCCACAAATATACAGCCGATGTCCCCCTCATACCCGGCGTTCAGGATGACAACCATGCCCCGCTTAATGGCGCTCCGTGTGGACTTGGACAGGTTGTGCGCTGTAATGGTAGCGGTACCCAGCTCCTCGGAATCGGTGAACGGTACGTCAAAGGTGAAGTACAGGTTTGAGAGGTTGTAGAGTTTTGGTCCAATCTGAAGATTGGCAGAACGTTTCCAAAATGTCATGTGCCGCCTCTCCTCTCGTAAAGATAGAGCTTGACCTGCTTCCCGAAGTTGTCCCAGGTAATCTCGTGGATATCATCTCCAGTAAGGCACCGGGGGATGATAACCGGGATGGGAAAGCGATCATCCTCCACCGAATTGAACATGGGGCGGCCATACCGGATAATGTCTCCATAAACCAGCACCTCCCCAGTAGCGGTGATGGACAAATCAGCGGTAAAAAAACCGCCCTGCGCGTTGTAGCGGATGGAGAAGGTGTAGGTACGGTCCTCCAGCTTCACTGAGAAGTTGTATGGCACCTTCGATGTATCCACACCGATGTAGTCAACGGAATTGCTCAGATCAATCAGTTCCAACTCTTCACGCCCCCCTACGCCGCGCTGAAGGACGCCTGCTTGCGTGAGGACGGCCCACTGCTCCCGGCGGGCTTGGAGGCATAGCCCTTGACATAGTTGGTGTAAGCACTGGCACTGATCGTCTGGGCAGTTGTGGTCTTCAAGCCGTCCGCCGCAGTCGCTTTTGTCTGGTTAGTGCCGCCGATGGCCGCACTCGTCCCGGCCCCCGCGTCCTGCATGCTCATAAGCAGTTCACCCGTCGGGACATACCCGGCTGAGGTGATGTTGACCACCTGGAGCTGGAGTGTGAAGCTGACACCGTCCCTGTTTTTTGCCGAAATATCCTGCTTCAGGTCTGTGATGACACAGGAGGAGACGTGGATGCGCCCGGCGTACTCCAGAATGTCCCCCATCTTCCACATTTGATTGAGAATGCTGACAGCATTACCACCAATAGTCACTCCAGTCACGGTGTACTTCTCTGGATTTGTCACTACATGATCGTTAATGTCGCTACCACTTTCCACAGGGTTGGAGGTCACCTTACTGGAGTATTGGGCACTTTCAGCCGAGACAATGCCCGTCTGCCGGGGATCCAGGCGCACCACACCGCACTGACCAGAAATGATGTAAGCCATGCGAACCCCTCCTATCGTCGTGTATATCCGCCCTGTAGGGCGTTCCTGTGAGCCTCTTCTTCCTTCTTTTCACGGTAGAATTGCTCCATCAAAGCCTGGATTTTTCTCAGCAGGGTCTCTTCGTCTACAGCTCCGCCGCCCTGCCCCATGACGATACTCAGCTGAGGGGAGAAGGTGGAGCTGTCAGTGTAGCTTACAGACTCGCTGGAGCTGGCGGCATTGTTGATGATTTTATCTGTCTGGTCTGCCGGGATGATCGCTGACCCGCTGGGCAGGTAGGCCAGCTCGCCGCCCTCCTCGTTCATTCGAGTCCAGCCGCCTTCAAAGGAGTTGGTTCCCTTGGCATGGCTTGGGATACTCACAGAGGAAATGGAGAGTTTCATGTTCCCCGCCTGACTGGCGGCAGCTCCAATGTCCTGGAAGCTGGAAATAATGCTCCGCGCCCCATCCCGAGCGGCGTCTATCATGCGGGCCCAGCTATTTTCAGCAGCATCGGCGGCTTTGGTGTAGGTGCTGGACGCCGCTGCGCCAATATCATCCATGGCGTTTCCATAGAAAGTTTGGACTGCCTTTGCAGACGCTTGGCCTGCAAGTCCCGCATCCTGCACAGCCTTCATGACAGACTGCGTGAAGGGTGCAGTATCCACCGCCCCCAGCTCAAGCGTAGGCATCTCTGGCGGCTCAGGCTCCGGGATGACTGGCTTCTGAATTGACACAGGAATGGTGACTGGCACGATCTCCGGTTCCGGGATAACTGGCCTCTCCACATTTACCGGAAGGGTTACAGGCTCCAGCACTGGGGGTTCCATAGTGGCAACCTCAACCGTCGCCGGTATCGTAACCGGGGAGACATCCGGCTCCGGGATGGCAGGCTTCTCAGCCGTAACAGGGATGACAATCGAGGGGATATCCAGCTTGGGTATATCGGGCTTCTCCGCCTTCACCGGCAGCACTACTGGCTCAATGTCCGGCTCTGGGATCACCGGTTTTTTGACCGTGACCGGCAGCTCCACCGCCTTGACCTCCGGCTCCGGAATGATGGGTTTCTCCACGGTGACAGGGATGTTGACTGCCTCCACAGCCGGGGGTGTGATCTCAGGGATCTCAGCCATAACCGGGATGGACAGCGGCGCAATGTCCGCTGTGAAGTCCGGCATCTCAAAGGGCGCGGTCTCCACAGGTACAGTAAGCGTTGGGATATCTGGAATTTCTGGTTCAGGTATCTCAATATCCGGGGACTTGACGCTTTCAGTTGCCGCTCCCAGGCCGGTCACACTGTTGCCCAATTCCTCCACAGCGGCACTGCTTTCTTTCGCGCCCCCAAACAGGCCGCTAAAGAAGTCCGCCACCTTGCCCGCACCATCGGCCATCCAGCCTACAGTTTTTGCCAGAGTGTCGGTGATCACGCCCAAAATATCCGCCGCCACAGAAAGGACTGGGGACAGGTTACTCACAGCCGGAAGTACGACGCCGGACAGGATGCGGCCCGCTGCGGAAATCAGGGACATCAACGGCGGCAGCAGTACAGAAATAAAATTCTGGGCTACCGAAATGAGGGGCTGTGCTGCCTGCATGAGCACCCCTAAAATCTGCACCAGCGGTGGGAGGACAGACGAGGCTAACTGGCCGATGATCTGACCCGCCGCAGAAAAGGCCTGACCGAATACAGGAAGCACCTGCGTAGCCACCTGCTGAATGACCGGAATCAGCGGCTGAATCACGTTGGTGTTGAGTACCTGAAGCGTCGAGATAAACGGCGGCACAACGTAAGAGGCCAGGCTGTTGATGATCTCGACCAGCGGCGGTAGCGCAGACCCTGCAATCTCGGTGAATACTGACAGGACCGGACCAGCGGCGCTGCTCAGAGTGCCCAGGACGCTCACGACGGACGGGATGAGGTTTTGCGCCAGCTGTATCAACGTGGGCGCCACACCACTGAGCCCGCCGGCCAGCACATCGACAAAGGACAAGAGCATGGGTTCAACCGTGGGCCAGCTGTCCACAACGGAACTCACGACATTTTCGAGGACGGGGGCAAATTTCCCACCGGCTGTGACCAGAAAATTGGACCACTCACCGTTCAGACTTTTCAGGCTGTTGGTCAGCCCGCCGGTCTGCTCCACAGCGGCTCTCTGGATGGCCCCGCTCTGCTCCAGGATGGCATTGAGCCGCACCTGGGCCATAGCGGCGTCGTCCAGCTCATCAATGTTCTTACCCAGGCCCAGAGCCGCCGCGCTCTGCTTCAGGACAGTTTCATCCAGCGCGACACCGTAGGCGTCGAGGGCCGCAGTATCCCCCTGGATGGCGCTCTGAATGAGGCCAAGGGCCTCGGCATCATCCATGGAAAAGGCGTTGCCCAGGTCGTAGGCCAGCGATGTGGTGAGGGTGGATAACTCCTCAGCTGCATCCCCAGTGATACCCAGGGCCTTGTACATGGCGCTGTTCTGCACCATGAACCCCTGGACCTCGCCAATGCTTCGGTGAACAGCATCGGCGTAGTTGTCCACCCACGCCGCTGCCTCCGTGGAGAACAGGGTGTCGAATTGCTTTGCGGTGGTCTCGGTCTGGGAGTAGGCGGACAGGGCAGCGGCCCCGAACTGCTTCAGGAGGTCAATGCCCTGCTTGATGGCCTCAAATCCGATAAATGAGGCCACCACACTTTTGATCGCCTCGGATACCTGATTTCCGGCAGCCTCACCCGCCACACCCATATCGCGCAGGTCATCCCCGGCGTCGTCTGCCTCGTCCCCCAAGTCCTCCGTGCTGCTTCTGGCCCCGTGCAGGGCCTTCACCAGCTCCTGGCGGATCGTCTTGATTGGGTGGCGGAATTTCGTGGCGATGTTCTGAGCGCCCTTGACGGTATCGTTCACAAAGGTTCTGACCTTATTTCGGGAGAAGTCGATGGCCCCGGTAAGGCCGGTGCCGAAGCTCCTGGCGATACTCTGCCCGGCCTCCAGGCCGCCGGCCATCGTCTCCCGGAAAGCAGCGCCCAGGCTCTCGGCCCCCTCCGCTGTCTCCCGGATGCTGTCCCGGAAGGCGTTTGCATCGTTTCCCGCGTCATCCAGTCCGCCGCCGAACTGGCGGGCAGTATTTGCCGCGGACTCGGTAGCGCCGGCCATATCGTCCATAGCCCCGCTGGTACGGTCTACGGCCCCCGTAAAGCGTTCGGCCCCGGCCGCGCCGCTGTCGCAGGCGGAGACGGCACCAGCTCCCATCCTCTGCGCACCCATCTCAGCCGCGCCAAACCGCTGTTCCAGCTGCTCAACACTGTCATTCAGCTGGTCAAGCGAACCATCCGCGTCCCCGGTATCGAAGCTGATGCCATATTGAAGATCTCTCGCGTCGTCCACTCCGCCCCACCTCCTTCCACACACAACGAGTGGCTACCTATTTGCCCTCTTTTTCGCCTGCGGCCTCCAGACGTCGATGTAGAGAACCTTAGCCTCCACCGCCTCGCGGTATTCGGCCAGGTCCATCCGCATCATTTCGGTGTAGGTGACGCCGTTCCCGGACCAGACCATGCACCAAAACTCTTTCTTGGCCCTGGCCCGCCTCCGTGCCTCCGGGACAGACTGCTCAGCTTCTAAGAAAGGTCTCAATCTCCGCGATCAGCTTCTCCGCCGTGCGGAGGTCCTCCTTCTCATCGAAGTATTTCATGCCGTCGGCCTTGACCTCCGGCGGGCTGATGACACAGTTGCGGAACATCCCGTCCATGTACTTGACGCTCTTGCGCTTGCCGCCGCCGGTGTTGCCGCACTCGTCGTTGAAATCGTAGTACCAGGACGGGGAAACGCTCTGGAGCTCAAACTCCTGCGCCCCGATGGTGATCTTCTTTGTTTTAGCCATATACTTTCTGTACCCCTTTTCGGTTAAACTTTTGGGCCGCTTGGGCCAGTTCAAGATTTTCATACCTTACCGGAAATTCAGGAACGGAACAAAGATGTTGATCTGCTGCCCACCCACTTCCTTACCGGCGTTGGCATCAGCGGGCTTGAGGACGCGGCAGTCCTCCTCCGCCACCTGAACCGCGCCCACGTCGTTGGCGTTGGTGATGGTAATCTGCACAGGCCGGCGCTTCAGCGCCAGCTCACGGACGTAGGGCAGGGAGCTGGACGTATCCATCAGAGTAAAGGCGATGTTGCCGCTCTCGTTGGCGTTCTCGGAGTAGGCCACGTCCCCCTTGACACCGACGGTAGTGCTCACGATGTCTTCGTTCCTGGAGATGGTGATCACACCGTCACTGGAAAAGCCAGTGATGATTTTGCCATTGAGGATCAGATTGACCTTTCGGGGGTCGTAGGTTGCGACTTCAATGCCGTTTGCGTTGGTTGCCATAATCTTTTACCTCCCTACTGGTTCAGCGTGACACGCAGCGTGCCCCGGACCTTCGCACTGTGCACCGCGCCCTCCAGCTGCGCCTCCCAGACGATATTGGGCATAGTGCGGTTCCTGGCCTGCTCATCGGTGGCATCGGCACGCTTGGGGATGGTGACGGTGTAGATGCCGGAATTGCTCTCCGGGTCTTTGGCGATGATATGCAGCGCCGTAGCGCGGTTGAGCGCCGCATACACGCCGGACGCCACCACAGCAAAGCCCGCGTCGGTGTAGCCGATCTTGGGGTTCGCCAGGAAAATATTGTAGAGGTTCTCCCTCATCTGGTGGGTGATGTAGTCCGCACCCAGGACGTTATCAATGAAGTTGCCATCGCCGCAGGTCCCATTTTTGATGTACTGGTGCTTGTACTCCACCGTGAAGAAGTTGACCAGGTTCTCCTCCAGGATGTCGCGCTCACTGTCGCGCAGGTCAGGCGGCGCGATACCATCGGGCACCTTCCACTTCCAAGTAACGCTCTCCGGCCAGAAGGGACCGACACAGCCCACCCATGCGGCGTCTGCCCAGTCAGTCACAGGCTTGTCAGTGTAGATCACCGCGCTGCGCCCGTGGGTGTTCCTATACCCCTTGTTACTGGTCTGGCCGAAGTAGAACTTCCGGTGATCTTCCACACCGGCCCCCAAGGCAGCCTCGGTGGGCTCGGTGCTCTCAGCCCAGACACACAGAGCGGTCACACAGTCCGCGTCTGTGACATCGGTGAGCACGATGTAGAAATCGTCGTCGATGTCGCGCAAAGCCTCCAGGGCGGCGACGAGGTTTTCAGCGCGGGTCACATCAGCGTGCCCGCTCTGCGCCACCAGCTGTGCCCCGGTCAGGCCCATACTCTCCATGCAGCTCTCATCGGCGTACAGACCAACTGTCTCATCGTAGCCGGAAATGGGCGTCCTGGTCGTAGATGTGAAGATCACGCCGTTGCTGTTGACCTTCGCGGTAAACTCCACGTCATCCGCCGTGAAAGCCACGGACTTGAACAGGGCCGCATAGGCGTTGTCCGAGTCAGGAATGGTCTTCCCTGTCTTGACGGGGATCACAGCTTTGCCGCCCAACTTGGCGTAGTAGGTGGTGGAGGGTTCCAGGGGCTTCTCGGTACCCACCCCGATGAATACAGCAGTGAGGGTGGACGGCTCGCCGCCCGTGTTCTGCGGGTTGTCAATGCCCGCAATGCGGACCTTGCGGATCAGCGTGTCCGCCAAAGTGTGGTCCTGGTTGAACAGCCGGTCGATCAGGCTGGCGACCTTCTTCCCGGAGAACGCCTGCTTGATCAGATCCAGGTCGTTGTAGGTCTTCATCTCCGCCTTGCCCTCGGTGGACAGCACCAAGATGTCCAGACGCTCCGCGGGTGCGACCTTGGCGTCAATGGCGGTATAGACCTGAATGTCTTTGCTCATATTTGGATTCACTCCTTTTCGGTCATAGTCGCGTGCTTTACGGTACTGATTTGACGGGTATCCGTGCGGGTGTACCGGATGCGGACATCAAAGCCCTTGCGCCGGGCAGCCTCGTCCACAATCAGAACTGTCCGGTCCTGGACATCGCTTACATCCACGATGCAGATACCCAGGCGGGCAAAATCGTCATAGCCGGTCTGCTTGAAAAAGCCTACCGCCTTGTCCGCCAGCTCCTCCGCCTCATCGGCACCGCTGATCTCCTCCCCGTTCTCACCTATGCGGTTTTCGCTGCATACGGTAAACGACAGGGTGGCGGAGGGCATCTCCATACGGCTCTCCAGCACCTCACCTTCAACCTCGGCGGGGCGGCTGGTGATGTCGCCCAGCTCCCCGGTGCCAGAGTAGGATGAAATCACAGAATAGATACAAAAGGGCAGCTCCGCCTCCGGCTGGACCTGGTTGGACATGATAACCGGGATCCCCAGATATGCCCATAGGAGCTTCACGATTTCATTTCTCAATTGCACAGGTGTCATTTGGCACTGCTGCCCCCTTTCTTCTCCACCATGTAGCGCTTCATGGGGTGGACAGGCCCGTGGGTCAACTCCTGTTTGACGGTGTAGGTCTGCCCGTCATAGCCATCCCGAAACTCGGCCCCCACCCTCAGCTGGTGGCCATTCGTATAGACCTTCTGGCAGTTGAGGGTGTAGGTGCCGCTGTCGATATACTGTAAATCCTCATTATTCAGCGGCATCACAACGCCCTGAAATTTAGTCTCTACAGTCTCGCCAGCCTTCCACTGTCCACCGTTCTCGCTGCTGTAGCCGCCGCCTTCGGTGTGGACCTCATACATGTCATGCAGCAGGCTCCGGGGCAGCTTCGGCCCTCTCCATGTCCTCATGTGCTGCCTCCCTCTACGCGGTAGGTGATACTGCGGAACAGCCGCCCTGTATCAAACAACGGCTGCTCCTGGGTGCTGGTCAGTTTGGTGGTCTCCGACTTGGGCGGCGTCAGCTTGGTGTTGAAGTAGTCCCGGGTCATCTCCAACGCCCATTTTCCGATGAAGTCAGCGGCTTCCCGGGCTGTCCACCCCTCACGGACAATGCCGTCCACCGCGTCCCTGCAAATGCCGCCCAGGGTGCTCCTTCCCGTGTCATAGCTGGCGCGGATGAAGCTACGCTCCGGGATGTCCACACTTTTCACCAGCATGAACATCCACTCCTGCTCGGTGTCGGGGCGGGGGTCCTCCGTTCCAGCGGTGCGCTGCGGTCTGGGCCTGCGCTGCTTGGGCTCCACCGGCTCATGCGGTTCAGGCGGCTTCTGGGCGTGCTCCGGGTCCCGGACCAAGAAGCCAACCCCCGGCTGACTGCCCGGAACATAGCGCAGGTCGTTGAACGCCCTGGGAGTGCCCGCGTCTCTGGCTTCTTTGGTCAGCGGGATGGCGAGATTCTTGACAGTCTTCGCGCTTATCGTCGCCCCATACTCCTGCACCCGGGCGACCATCAGCAAATCGCTGTCCTCGTCGCCCATAATGCCGATGTGGACAGTCAGCTCTTTCAGCGCCGCCAGCTCCCGCTGGATACGGGCCAGCTCCGGGCGGAGGGTATCTCTCAGAATTCTCATGTCACCATCGCTTGTAGGCGGATATGACTGACTGCCATGTCCCGCTGATCTCCTTGTCGAAAGTCCAGGACACATCTGAGATAGAGAATGCAGACAGTCCAGCAGCATCGTTGTCCATAATCGCCCACTGCTGAGAGATCATGTTCCAAAGCAGCGCTTCCAGATCAGCGGGGAAATCGGACGGCTCCTCCTCGGTGGCGTCTTTGGGCAGGATGTAGCCCGCCGTGTACTCCACCATCAGATACCGCCTAGGCGCTACATAGTCCCGTGCCAGTCCGCCGATGTGACCCTGATAGGTCCAGCCGTCTTCCCGGTAAACCACGCCGATGTCGTCCTCGTCGTCCCAGTCATAGCCGTCGATTTCAGCACCGCTGTCTGTGTCCATGACCCTGGACACGACGCGGATGGGATACTGCTCCAGCACCAGCCGCTGTGTACCGGTGCCGGTGTGGCGCTCCCGGTAGTCATTGCGGCCCAGTTTCCGGCCCAGTGTGGTCTCCAGCCAGGCGGAGGCCGCGTTGATGAGCTGGGAGAGAGCGGCGTCCCGCTTGGGGTCCGCCTCATTCAGGTCGATCCCCATGAACACCTTGACTGACTCCAGGGTGGTGAGAGCGTTTGCCTTCAGCGGCACGATCTCCCTCGGTATCGCGGGCTCCAGCGGAACCAGGGGGACCCCGGCGGCTTCATCGCCCTCCGAGGCCGTCCCGCTGTTTTTCCCCTCCAGGTCCTCCTTGGGACCTGTCTTCTTATTCTCAGAGGGTCCGATCATCAGCTCTTGCCCCCGGTACCAGCGGGCTTAGCCGCACCCGCAGTCACCGCGATTTCGCCCGCTTTGACGGGGTGTTCCGTGGCGTCGCCCAGGGCCAGGGCGGCGATGGCACCACCGGTGGCGGTGATCTTCACAAACTCCTTGCAGCCGATCAGGTCGATGTTGAGGTTGGCGACGGTTTCGGCCTCCGCGCTGTTCTCAACCAGCGCGCTGCCGTCCTCACCCACCGGATTGTCGACAAACAGGCGGGTGTCGGACACGGCCTCAAAAGGCCCGTCCTCGGTGTCAGCGTGCTCCACCTTGACCGTCGCGGTCTTGCCCGCAGCAATGGTCAGGGACAGGATGGCGCTCTCAAAGCCCATGCGCTCGGTGACGCTGCCACTGGTGAAGGGCAGGACCGCCACAGTGTCAAAAAGTGCTCTTTTCATTGTGATTAGGCTCCTTTCCTCGAAGCATACGCCCTGACATTCTTGATGTAGGCGAAGCTCTCCACGTGGCGCACGCCAATGTCGTCGTACATGAGTGCGCGGGTACCGGTCAGGTTCTCCTCGAACGCGTTGTGGACAACACCAGCGTCATCGGTCCAGCTGCCCTCCAGGGTAGTGAACGTCTCCAGACCCATCTGGTCGCCGATCATCAGGTCGGCCCAGTTGCCGAAGAACATATCCGTCAGTCCGTCCTCCGTCTGGATCTGGTTGGTGACACGGTAGGGAATACCCAGGAACTTGCCCTGATTCATCTCGTCCCGGTAGAGGTAGTCGCCGGTCGTGGTTTTCAGGTTCATGAGGTAGCCCTCCATGAAACTGTTGAACGTCCAACCCAGCGCCTGATCGTCTACATTCTTGCTCATGACCTTGGACTTGACGTAAACCGGGAAGTCGGCGGTGACTCGCCCATCAGCGCTCGCCAGATCAGAGGTCAGCTTCAGGGCATCGATCACCTCAATACCCTTGGTGTTGGCGATGCCAACGGGCTGGAACTCGCCACCCTTTCCATACAGGCCACCCCAGTCAAGGCCCAGCTCCATGCGGCGGGAGAGGTCGGCGGCGAAAATCTCATCGGCACTGTACTTGGTGGACATGATCAGCTCACGGGTCTGAGGCACGATAGCCTCCAGCCGCTTGGCACTCAGACGCAGATTGCCGAAGGTGGGCTGCGTAGTGGCGATCTTGCGCGCCTCACCGCCCCACCGAGCACGGGTGCCGGAGGTCATGCGGGGAATGTTGAGGTTACCGGTTTCCAGAGGAATGGTGCGGGCACCCAGTTCCTTGATGACGGTCTTGCTGTATAGCAGTTCAATGATGTCATCGGTGTACACCTCAGGGATGAGGAAACCGCCGTTCACGGGGTTGGTGGCGCTGAGGGCCTTGAACTCCCGCTCCATCTCGGTGTCATCGTAGTGCTTTCTGGCGTAGAACGCCGCCCGCTCCGGGTCGTTCCGTCCGAACACGTCCAGGCACTTGATGGCGCGGGCCAGCTGCACCATGGGCGGGATTTTCTTCTGCTGCTTCCTGGAAGCAACGCCAGAGCTGCCGCCCAGGAACACATCGGCGTACTTGCGCTGGACGGCCCGGGCGGCACGCTTCACCTGACGCTGGCCAGCGGGGGCGGACTTCCGGCGCTTGGCCTCGTCCTCTTCCTCGCCCTCCTTACCCTCGGGATCAGCGTCAGGATCTTCTTTGCCCTCGGGATCAGCGTCATCGTCGCTCATGCCCTCTTCGGCGGTGGCCAGTTCCTCCAGCATGGCAGCGGCCTCCTGAACGATCTCCTCTGCGGTGATCTCGCCGACATCCTCCTCACCCGCCTCCTTGCGGGACTTGTGTTTCTCACCGACGGCCTCCACCGCCTGCTCGATAATCGCCATGACATCGTCGGTGGTCACACCCTCCAGGGGGGCGCTGCCCTCCAGGCCATCGTCCTCACCGCCCATAGCCTCCTTGACAGCGGACTTGATGAGGTCCTTCAGCTCATCGGTGCCCATTTTCATGGACTTGCCGGAGCCGGGAGCATTTGCAGGGTTCTTCTTTCTGTTCTTACGCATAACTTTTCCTCCATTTCAAAATAAGATTTCTACGGTCTGCTTTGCCTGTCCTGCGGGCTGCCCTCTAGGAGGCGCCCTTTTTACCGCCCCCACCGGCGCGGCCCTTTTTACACCGTCCTCAGCCTCGCGGATGATGGCGTCTAGCAGCTTGACCGCCGTCTTCATAGTGGCGCTGGCGTCCTTGATGGTACGCATGCGGGCGGCACTGATCTTGCGCCCGGCCTTGATCTCCGCCATGTCCTGCTCCAACTCAGCCTTCAGCTGGGCCTCAAACTGAGCGGACAGGTCACTGGCCTTAAAATCAGTAATGACTGCCTCCTCGTTCATGGCCCATGTCACCACGCTGATTTCCCACAGCTTAACCTCTTTCAAGTGCCGGATACCGTCCGCGTCGTAATCAAAGACCACAGGGTCATAGCCGATAGACAGCTCACACAGAACGCCGTCACCAATCAAAGTCTTCACGTCCCGCCCCAAGGCGGTGTCGCTGATCTTAGCCTTGAGGAACAGTCCCTTTGCGTCCTCCCTCAGCTCCAGCGGCTTACCAATTGGCAACAGGCCCTCGTTGTGGCCGGAGAGTATCTTCACCCGGTCCGCGTTCTCCGCGATGGTCTTGGTGAATGCGCCCGGCTCGATGATGTCGCCGCCGCTGTCCACATTAGAGAACACAGCACCGTAGCCAGAGAAGATACCCTCGGCCTCGTTGTAATTCTCAAGCTCAAATTCGATGGTTTTCCGCTCCCACTTGGGGGACGCCCGCTGGCTGTTCGCTTTCCCGCTCATATCAAATTCCTCCTATCTCTCATAGGTCAGATAACACCTGCACTTGATTGTCTCCACCGCAGGGCCATCGGGGTCGCAGGGGAAACGGAGGCCGTTGCTGAACTTGCCGTCAATGGGTACCCGTTCCCCCTCCATAGCCATATGATTGGGGCCGCCGTCCCTGCCATCCCTGGGGTTTTTCTGCGCCCGGTGGTGCCACACCTTCCACCGCGCCCCGCTGGTCTTCATCATGTCGTAGTGGCCCTGCTCCAGGCACATAGCGCTCTCCTGGTCGGCGATCAGCCGCGCCCTGGTCTTGGTGGCGATCTCATGCTCCTGCAAGATCTCTGCGGCCATATCCTCCCGGCTGGTGCCCTGCTCCAGACAGCGGACTACTGTGTCCCGGATACTGTCCTTGGTGGTCTGGGTGACGCGGGTGACACGCTGAGCACCCCGCAGCTTGGCGGGGCTGATCAGCTCCGGCCTGTCCACGCCTCGGATGGCATAGACCTTCTTGGCCACCGCCGTCCCCGCGTTATAGGTCTGCTTCCACAGCGGTTTGAACACGCTCTCCAATACAGCCTGCTCAGACGGCCAGTTGAGCAGGCCCACCACAAAGCTGTCCACAAGCGCCTTTTGCCCTGCCTCGCCCAGTTCGGCCCATGCGTCTGGGTCGGCGACATAGTTTTCTCCGATGTAGGGCAGAATGGGGTCCCACACGGTCAAAACGGCCTTGTCTTGACCGCCCAGGCTGTTCGCCAGAGCTTTGTGCTGGTCACGAAAATACTTCGTGGTGGCCACCTCGAACTTGGCCCCCTGGGCCCGCTGGGCGGTCTCCATCAGGCGGGCCACATCTGAGGCACGGACCTTATGCTCCTGCGGCCCGGCGCTCCCCTTGCCGCTGTCCTCAATGGTGATCTCACCGTCCGCGCCGCCCTCATCGTCCAGGTCGAAGTCCATACCCATGTCCGGGCCGGACATCAAGGCGGATGTTACCTCCGCCGGGTCTTCATCACTGTGGACAAACACGTCGGAGATTGTCACCTTGAAGATATCGCCGCCCGTTTCGCAGGGCGGCATACCCAGCAGCTCCCGCGACTCGTTACGGGTCAGCAGTCCGGCGTTCCAGCCGTCCAGGGCCTTGGCCTTGTCGAACTCTTGGGACCGTGGGACGATATCATCGAACCGCCAGATCAAGCCGGGACCAAACAGGGGTAGGAGCTGGGTGTTGATCGCGTCCTCCCGCTTGCGCAGGCGGGGCATGATGACGTTGCTAGCATAGATGTACTGTGCTGCCTCGCTGGTGGCTCGGTTGGAGCTCTCGGTAATGCCCATGATCTCGCGGGGCACACCAAAGTGCTCCAAGACTGCGTTGCGGATGAACTCCCGGCCCTGGATCATGTCCATGTCCTTCATGTTCTCCGCCAGCTTGTTGACTGTAATCTCCCCGTCCACCGCGGCAACGCCATGGCTGTTATATGAGCCCCGGAACGCTTGCGCCCACTCTGACAGAAAACGCATCCGCTGCTCACGCTTAGAGCCTGGCATAGTGATAATGGTGGCAGGCGTAGCGTCATTGAGGAAAAACCGCTTTTGGAACTTGGCAGCGTACTCGTCGATGTCTATCTCGTCCGCCAGGGCCTCCGCCGCACCGAGCCCCCGCTTGTAGGGGTCAAGGGGGTTCAGGTCCTTCATGCAGAACATGTCATCCACCGGGATCTGGCGGATTAATCCGCCGGTAGTCTTGATCTCATAGAACGGGTGGCCCAGATACGGCGTCTGCTGCACCCAACTGGAGGGCAACGGCCACAGCTCCGCCGGACGGCCCAGAGCGTCGAACTCGTAGAGGAAATACCCCTCGCCCTTCAGATCCAAATAGATTTGCTGCAACCGCCAGCACGCTGCGGAGGTCATCTCATACAGCGGATTGGGACTGGCCCAAAAATCCAGGAAGGGGTGTTCCTGGACTTCTGACTCCTCACCCGTCTTGGGGTCAATTCGGAACAGCTTACCGGCGCAGGTGGACAGGTCGGAGGCAATCCGGTCCACCACGGCCAGGCGGGGGTTCTGCCCAAACATACGGAACCATTCCTGTGTGTTCCGCTCCGGCGGGGAGGTGTACCGGGGGACCATAACACTGGCATTCCAACCCGTGAAATTTTGCGCCGCCCCATGTCCGCGTCTACCAAACAGACGGTCTATAAATGACATCCTGCTTTTCTCCCTCCTCCGGACCTGTATAAAACTCCCAGGTGTACCGCCTTGGCTCGTACATAGCAAGAGCCAGAGCGTCCCCCATGTCTGGAGAGGGGAGGCCGCGCTTCTTCATGGCCTCCTTACGCTCCAGCTCGATCTTGCCCTTGCTGTTCACAACGTATTTTCGATTGGAGAGCTGGCTGATCTGCTGGTCGTTCTCCCACAGCTTCAGCCGCTTCTCATAGAGTGCCAGCCGTACCGCCCCCCACATGAGGCCGGTGCTGTTCTCATACTCAACGGGATCGTCGCCCACATCGCCGATGGTGCCGCCCTCGCCGCCGAAGTGGCACTCGTACAGCTCCAGGACGAAGGGGGTCTCGACTTCAGCGGCCTCTCGCTCTTTGTTGATCTCCTCCACGAGGTCCTCCTGCTGCTCCTGGAGAATGTCGTATACACCCACCCCCATACCGTCGCAGTCGATCTTCACGTGGATCTCCGCACCGGGGTATTTCCTGGCCAGCTTCTTCACCAGCGCCACCACATGGCCAGACAGCTCGGTGATGTTGTTGTGGTGGTAGATATCCGGTTCGCCCTGCTGGGCCTTGTCGTAGACTGGGCACACTACAGAGCTGTCATCGCCGTACCGGGCTACGTCCACGCCGATGTCGATACGTTTGGGGACTTCCGGGATACACACAGGCCCGCTGGCCCGCTCCGCCCACTCCATGGGGATGAAGCTGTCCGGCAGTGCCTTGGGGAAGGCCCCCGCCACACGGACCCGGAACACATCGCTGTCTTCGCCGAACATCTCCACAATCTTACGGATAAACGCCGTATCCACCCGGCTGCTCTCCCGCCCGTCGATGTGGAGGGTGCTGTACTGCGTCCGGTTCTTGTGGTGGCTGTCAAAAAAGAAACCCGTCAGCTTGGTGGGGTTTCCGGCCATAAACAGGCGGGACCCCTCCGTGGTCAGGGCACCTAGGATTGGCTCAAACACCTTGTCATCCACGCCGCTGGCCTCGTCGATAATGTACAGCACATGTTCTGCATGGAAGCCCTGGAGCGCGTCCGGTTTGCTGGCCGTGCGGGCCACAGCAAACCACTCTTCTCGGTAGCCCTTCAAAAAGACCTTCTCCTGGGTCCACATGATGTCGTTTCCCAGGACCGGGTTATTGCGCAGCCACTTGCTGATCTCTGCCCAGAGAATATCATACAGCTGATGCTTGGTGGGGGCGGTGCAGGGAATTTTGGGATAGGGGCGGGTAGCCAGAAACCAGATAATCAGCCAACTCTCCACCGCCGATTTGCCTACACCGTGACCGCTGCGCACGCTGGTGAGGGGGTTATCCGCCACACTGCGGAGCATGTCCCTCTGGCGGGCGTCGGGCTTGGCGCGGATGATGTCCTCGACGAACTCTACTGGGTGGGCAGCATAGTAGCGGATTGCTGCGGGGTTAAGGCTCATCTTCTTCACTCCGTTTTTCCCACGCCTCATTGATGGCATCGGCCAGGGTGTTTGGGCCTGCTGTTTCCTGTGCCCCGCTGACTGCCTCGGTTGTTGTTTTTACCTCGATCTCTACATTTGCCCGTTCCAACTCAGCGGCGAGTTTTACAACAGCGGCGAAATTCTGTGGTGTCACCATACGGCTGCCCATATTTTGCAGCGCAATCATAGCTGCATCTTGAATCTTCTGAGCCATTTTGATGTGCCTGCGGGTCATAGACTTGGCTTCTGCAATTGCCGCTTTTTGGGCCTCGTGCTGGAGGTGGTTGTCCCATGCTCGACACCTCTCCACCCAGTGATAGGCGCTGCTCCAACGCCGGATTAAAGATATACTTTTGCTACACTCTTGAGATACGGCTTGGTGAGTCCGGTCCGCCCCCATTTCCAGGTAAAGAAAAAATGCCTCAAAGGCCTGGGCGCTCTCTCCCTTTTGCCTCTCCCACGGCTGTTCACTTTTTTTATTTGGCATTTCCTCCTCTCCTTGCGCTCGACCCGAAACACAAAGCCAGGCGGTCCCCGCTCAAGAGGAACCGTCTGGCTTACTTTTTTCAGTATATAGCATACCACAGAACTGCTGTGACGTGTGTGACAATTTCAATTTTTTCTAACGTATCTACAAGCTATCTGTCGCACACTCACAGCTGTATAGCCTTTTCCAATTTTATCTGCTACATTTTCCCAAGACAAACCTTCCACAAAGCGATAGGTAAAAATTTGCCGGGTCAGGCTATCATCGATACCTGAAATATACTTCTCTAGACTCACTTGCTGCTGTAAGCATCTTTGAAGCTTCGCTTCAATCATTTCCCATACATCCGCCATCTCAGCCACCAAAGCACCTACTTTGTCAACTGTTCCAGAACCGTGCGGCATCCCAGTGATAACCTGGGCACCTGACAGCGCCTTAGCCTCCAACTCTCGAAGGCGGTGCTGGTCCATCTCGATCTCCCGGTTGAGGTAGTAAAGCTGGGAAAGTTCTTTCAGGGTCACTGGTTAGCTACCTCCTTCTCAAGCTGCTCCACCCGATCTGAAAGCGCCAATATAATCTGATGGTCAGCTTCATGCTGGACGGTCAGTCGAGCGTTTTCCCGGATGAGTTCATCAACAAAAATGGTGTCCTTATCAGTCACAATGCTCATTTTTTGCTTCCCTCCTACGTCCTGTTCCTCTTTCTGCTAGCCTTGCGCATTTTCACCAGCTTGCGTTTCTTTACCCAGGCGTCCTTTTTGGGCATCTCCCAATCAAATACTCTGAAATGCCCATGCCCTGCACCTGTCCGCAGGTTTGGCGGCTCCAATGGTGCCGCCAGCTCCCTCATGTGCACCATGTTATAGCTATCAACCATCATTGTCGGTTTCCTCCTTGACCTTCTGTATTCTGGCTTTAAGGGCCCGCATAACCGCCTCATGGGTATCTGCCCGATCCCGAATAGCAGCCATGACATCCTCATCCACGCAGCCCTGCACCACCAGATAGTGAATAAAAACCTTGTCGTAAGGGGAACCCTGCCGCCACAGGCGGCAGTTCCCCTGATCGTTCAGCTCAAAGGACCAGTTGAGACCGTACCACACCACATGACGGCCACCAGCCTGGAGGTTCAGTCCATAGGCGCAGCTCGCCGGATGCACCAGCAGCACGTTCACCTCGCCGCTGTTCCAGGCATCCTCGTCCTCCACGCCCTTGTAGACCCTCACCCTCAGCTTGGTCTTAGCCAAGCGCTCCAGAATGCGGTCCCGGTCGTGCTGGTAGCCGTAGAACGTCAGTGCGGGTTCTCCGTCCAGGCGCTCCAGCAGCTCCATGTAAGCCTCCAGCTTGCAGTCATGCACCGGCACGATCTGGCCTTCGCTGCCATACACTGCTCCATTGCAGAATTGCAGGAGTTTCCCGGTCAGGACTCCGGCAGTGCCAGCGGTGATGATGTTTTCATCGACCTCCAGCAGCAGGTCGCGCTCAAATTTCTCATACGCCTTTTTGGCTTTGCTGTCCAGCATAATGGGGACCTCGTGGGAGATGTTCTCCGGCAGCTGTAAGTAATCCTCCGCCTTCATGGAGATGCAGATGTCAGCGATGGCTGCCAACACCGCACTCTCCGCACCGTCCTTGGCCTTGTAGCTGAAGATCTGGGTCCGGCTGCGCTGGTCAGGGTCAAAATATCTCTCCCGGTACGCCCCCAGTGTTGGACCCAAGCGGGTCCCGCCGTCCAGAAGGTACACCTGCGCCCACAGGTCGATCAACCCCTTGGAGGACGGTGTTCCGGTCAGGAGGACCATCTTTTTCACAAACCGCCGTACCCGCCGCATAGCCTTGAAGCGTTTACTGCTTGGGTTCTTGAAGCTGGTACTCTCGTCCAGGACCACCATGTCAAATGGCCACGCCTGCCTGTAGTAGTCCACCAGCCACTCCACGTTTTCCCGGTTGATGATGTACACGTCCGCTGGGGTATTGAGTGCCCTGACCCGCCGTGTGGTGGACCCCAGCACCACGGAAATACGGAGGTGCTGAAGGTGGTCCCACTTGGCGGCCTCCTTGCTCCAAGTGGCCTCAGCCACCTTCTTGGGTGCCACCACCAGCACTTTGCACACCTGCCAGCGAAAATATTTCAGGATGTTGACGGCGGACAGGGTGATGACTGTCTTCCCCAGGCCAGGACGAAGGAACAGCCCAATTGCGGGATCTTCCACCACCCGCTGGATGCAGTAGGTCTGGTACTCGTGGGGTATGTACTTCACTGTTCTGCCCCCATCTCCAGGATGAACGCGTCCACGCCTGCCCGGGTGTCGATCTGCCGGACCTCAAAGCCCATGGCGGCGATCATCCCACAGACATGCGCCTGCAAGGCTCTCAGCTTTTTACCAGGAGCCTTGGTTTCCACAAAGGCCACCCGCCCGCCTGGCAGCAGGACCACCCTGTCCGGCACCCCACTCAATCCGGGACTTACGAATTTCAGCGCCATACCTCTCAGCTTTTTCTTGACCTGCTCCCGGAGGTAGCGCTCTACGTCTTTTTCAAGCATTACACCGGTATCTCCTGTATAAATTTTCGTTTTTCGCAATAGTCTATTGCATCACCTGGCGTCTGGAAATAGTGGCCATTACCTCGATACTCAATGCACCACGGATAAGGGTCTTCCCGCGGCCCTCGATACCGCATAAAGATCACTGCCTCCTTTTTGTTTTGAGGCCATATCGCAACCACTGCAAAATTCTTCAAATCCAGACCTTTCCACAGATAATCTCGTAAATCTTTCATGCTAAATTTCTTCCTTTCAATTGCTTCTGTGTTAGGGTGGGTTAGGGTATTTTTCTTATAGCCCGTAAATTAAGGTTTTAAAGACTTTATAGGTTTTCTCTGTTTTCTTATTTTCCCTTAAAACTCTTAATTTTAGCTCTATATAGAATTTACCCTAACCTACCCTAACCTTTGGTGCTAAAATCGCTTTTGACAGGCAGTATATATTTTTTGATATTGTGAATATTTATACATTTTATTCGTTTGTCTTCACGGGCCAATTTCATTAATAATCTGCCAATTTGTGCCGACGTTGTCCGGTCTCCACAGAAGAAACGCTTCTTGATTTCTGATGCTGAATAGCGCGTCCAGTGCTCCAGCGGCAGCTCAAAATCTAACAGGGAGCGAAGCTCCTCCTCCCCTGCCAGCGGCTCCTGATAAACCTGATTTACCCGGCCAAGCTCCGCCTGCTCCGCACGTGTCAGCCGGAATCCCTGCGGATTTTGCTTCCACCACATCATGACCTCGGCCCACAGCTGGATGAACCAGGAATCTGGCAGCTCAATCAGCGCCTGAGTGTCGATATTTCCAACTGGCACAGTCCACCAGCGGTTTCCACCGGTATCATCCCGGAGGAACACCCCCGGATTCACCGTGGCGCAGAAAGAAGTCCTCCGTGGCCGGTTGGTCTCTGACCGCGCATAAGGCGCTCTAATGGAGTCCATCCGCTGTGTAATAAATGCCTTTAAGCTGGCCTGTTCCCGCTTTAAGGTGCTGTCCAGCTCCCCTAGCTCGGTGATCCAGGCCCCCGTCGCCCGTATAATATCGTCTTTGTTGCGCATATCCAGTGAAACGCCTTCCGCGATCCAGTCTTCCCAAATTGCAAGCCTCCGGAAAAAGTGCGTTTTACCGATGCGCTGGTCCCCTTGGAGAACCAGCACGCCATCCGCTGCCTGCAAGTGCCCTGGCTCGTTATGGGCCAACGCCACGCACTGAATGAGCCACTTTTTAACCAACACCGCGTGGAAACTATCCGGCGATACTGTGATGATCTTCAGCAGCACCGGGAACCTGGACACCCCATCCCACACGGTGTTATGCAGCATATCCAGCACCGGGTTATAGCGCCCCACGTCCACAATATTTGCCAAATAGTCCGCTACAGATGTTTTCGTCACGCCCTTCACACCGACTGCTTTCAGCTTGTCCATCAAATAGACGGGGAGGGTATTCGCAGCCTCCTCCTTGGAGTATTTGCGGGGCATTCCGATGATCTCTGCTTTTCCTGTAATGAGGTTTTTTCGGACCTGAATATCGAACGCCCTCAACGCAGTGGTGACAATGGATTCTGACAGATTATCGCCTGCCCGTTTTCCCAGTTCCATCAGTGCGGTCTCGTCGGTTACACCCTGGAAGTCCTCCACCGCCGTCACTAGTTCACGAGCCATCAGCTCCGCTACTCCATCGTCTTGCTTAGCATACTCACACATAGCGAGATAGCTGGGCATCCGTACCGTAGGTGTCCCCGGCTGAGCCTCGTCGTCCATCTCCCCAAATTTGTGCAGCCGCACCAGGTCAAAGGCGTTCACCAGCCGCCCGCTGCATGGGTCAGTTGCGTGGTGGCTGTAGAGGAATTTGCCATCGTCGTAGGCCACGGCCCCGCCCGTTGTAGACCCGCCAAGGTAGGTGTACCGCCCCGGCATATTGTCCACCGGTTCATACACGCCGGGGATCAGCTCGTCCATGGCCCTGTACACGTCATAAGTGCGGCAGAACGCCCCCACAACGCCGCTCTTGGCCTCCGGGTCGCCCTGCTTCACTGCCAGCTTAGGCAGGCTCACAGCCCCTGGCACCTGGGGCCACAAGCGGCAGTCCCGCCAGTCCGCATACTGGGCCAGCAGGCCATCGGCAGATAGGAGGGGCTTATCCTGCCACGTGTAGACATATTGGCTGTCGGCGCAGCAGGACGCCCAGTACATGAGCCGGGAGACCTGGAATGTGGTAGGGTCAGCCAGCTCCAGACCGATGTACTCGGCCATCTTACGAGCCAGGGGCTCGTACTCGTCCGCCGTCGCCGTGCGGTCAAGTGGCAGGAGAACTCGAAGCCTTGGGGCCGCTGAGCTGTGCTTGCGGGTGGAATAGACGCAGTAGCCGCAGCCCAGCCCCTCCACCCGGCGCAGCACGTCCTCCGTGCCCCCCGCGGGAATGTTATCCAGGTCCAAGGTGATGATATCCCGCCCGGTGACTGCGTTGGCCTTGCGGCGGGGGCCGGACAGCGCGCCGGCCACAAAGCCGCCGTTGCAGTCCTTCAGCTCATCCTGCTGGCCCTTCTTCATGTTGAGATATTCCGCCAGCGTCTCCGTTCCTCTGGTAGGGATCTGGAGCCGGGCGTAGAACTCCGAGATCAGCATAGTCGCCGGGGTCCAGTTCACGGACTTGCGGCTGTTGCCGATGGATATGGTTATTTTGCGGTCGTGCTGCACGGCCCGCACCTCCTAAACTTCCGTCCCGCAGATGGAACAGACCTTACCCGGTACCTTCACTCCGCAGTTCGGACAGCGGCAGCGCACCTGGTCCAATCCAATTTTCCCATTCACCTCCTGCTCCGCCGCCTGGAGGTTTTTCACCGACTGCTGGTAGTAGGTGTCCTTCAGCTCCACTCCCAGCCCGCGGCGGCCCATGAGGACCGCCTGATAGGGCACAGAACCGATACCGCAGAACGGGTCCAGCACGATGTCACCCAAATTAGTCCACAGATCGATGCAGCGCTCGATCAAGTCCAGCTGGAGAGGACAAATATGTTTTTCGTCCTTCTCGTCTCGCGCAGATTTGCGCTGGAGGGTGTTGCTCTGGCGAATGTCCATCCACACAGGAGAGGCGTACCGCTGCCACACGTCCACGGGGAACTGCTCCATCGTGTGGGATATGGGCGCGGTATTCTCACCTGGCTTGCGGAAGGTGACCACGTAGTCAGGTAGGCCCTGGCGGCTCATAGCGCTGTCCTTGCGGATCTGCTTGTGAAGCAGGCCCAGTGCCTTGGTGCGCTGCATCTCGGTGACTGGGTTCTTCCAGATGCATACCTCACTGTGATAGATGAAGCCGCCTTCGGTGAACAAGCGGATGATATCGCCGCGAAAGTCCTTCACACCAATGAATCCGTCCCGGCTCTTCATGGCCGGGAGGTTCATACAGTGGACCGACACCAGCCGCCCAGCCAGGATGACCCGGTACAGCTCGGCGATCAGGAAGGAAAAGTGCTGCTGAAACTCAGCGTCGTCTTTGCAGTTCCCCATGTCCCTGTCGCTGTCCGAGTAGGTGTAGAGGCTGGCAAAGGGCGGGGAAAAGATGGAGTAGTGGATAGTGTTGTCAGGGATACCATGCAGCACTTCCACACAGTCCCCCTGGTAGAGGGTAAAGCGTTCGCTGACGCTCTGGTCTAATACATTCAAGCTGAAAACTCCCTCCAGTCTGGCAGATGAAGATCGGTGCAGGGCCGGTATGGGGTGGCAAGCCGGCAGGTGCTTTGCAGTTCCTTCTGAGTGATCTCCTTTGTCTGAGCCACCATTGCGTCGCGCATATGCTCGCAGTCCGCCTGCTTGCGCTGGATATTCTCCTTCACACAGCCCTCCCGACTGCTGATAACGATGTAAACATCCACAGGCCGCTTCTGACCAAAGCGCCAGCACCGCCGCACCGCCTGATAATATTGCTCATAGCTGTCAGACAGGCCGACAAAGATCATATTGTGGCACTGCTGCCAGTTCATACCGAACCCGGCGATAGAGGGCTTGGTCACTAGGCACTTCACCAGCCCCATAGAAAAACCCAGCATAGCTCTGCTTCGGTGCTCCGGCTTATCGCTGCCCTTGACCTCCACTGCGCCAGTGACGAGCCGTGTTAGCTCATCGCTCTCGGCGTTCAGGTCACACCAGACCAGCCACTGCTCGTCAGAGAAATTGACCAGCTCTGCCGCAGCAGCACACCGCAGGGCCAGGGTTTCCTTCCGTGCCTGCCGCCGTTGGGTGAGGGACAGCGCTTCTGTCACCGCCTCGCCCCCATCTGCAATGATCTCGTGGATGTTCAGCGCTGGCAGGTCGTATCCCTCAGCAGAGTAGCCCAGAGTGGCGGGGCTGTCCAGCACCACAGCCCATGAGCCCATCCATTTCCAAAACACATCCTGCGCGTGTCCCTTCAGCCTCCATTTGCTGGTTTGGCCTCCGTCGTGGACGAAAAACATCGCCAGCATCTCCGAGTATGACATAATACCCAGGAACTCCGCGTGATTGCCCAATTCCATGACGTCATTGGGAGCAGGGGTGGCGGTG
>CAMWQV010000001.1 GCA_947176425.1 uncultured Clostridia bacterium | reverse complement strand
CCCCAGGATACCACCAGCGAGGAACCGCCCACAGAGCCGCCCGTAAGCGGCGGGGAGGGCAATCCTGACGCGGCAGAGGTGGCGCGGCTGGAGCGTATGCAGCGGCCCGATCTGGAACAGATGGCCGCAGACCTGGGCGTGGATTCTGCGGCTGTCTTCGGTGCGAAGAACAAGCACGACCTTGCCGTGCTGATCGTGGCGGCTGGTGAGCCGGAGGAGGATGGCGATACCCCGCCTGACCTCGGCGTTGGGGACATCGTGCAATGAGCAAGTTCAAGGACATGGTCAAGCGGGACATCCACAAGGTCTTTCTGAACACAGACGAGTTTGCCGAGAACCGCACCGTCCGCTATGACGGAGAGGAGTACCCGGACATCCCTGTGGTGCTGGAAGGGCCTGTGCAGGAAAAGCGTGACCGCCTGACCGATGACCATGTTCGGGGCCTGCATATGATGACCGCCGTCCTCTACTGCGCCCAGGAGGACATGGGCGGCAAGGTGCCGAAACAGGGGGCCAGCCTGGAGATTGCCACCCGTGAGGGCGGAAGTTTCTTTCAGAAATACTACGTGGTGGCGTCCACCAGCCACATGGGGATGCTGCATGTTGAACTGGAGGCGATGGCCCAATGAGCACCGTTCGCGTGGAGGTTGCTGGCAAGGAAACTCTTGACCGAGCCAAAAAGCTGTTGGCTGGTATCGAGGGTGGTATGGACAAAGCGGTCAAAAACGCATTGGACAGGGCGGTTTCCCATCTTCGGTCCCACAGTGCGCAGGCAATCCGGGAACGGTACGCTATTTCTGTTGCCAATATCCGGGCCAGCGAAAATGTAAGGGTCAGCTATAACTATCAGAATGGGCCAACAGCCGCAGTTATATTTTACGGCAGCAAGATACCCCTGTACCGTTATGATGGAGCTGCCCCCGCACAGCCTACTCCAGATACGAGCAAGTGGGTCGAGGCGATGGTCAACGGTGCGTACCGGTGGGTCCATCCCAGTATCGCCGCCCGGGGGCACCAGCTGAAAGACACATCCCCTACACAATTCAGAAACGCATTTACAGCGCAGATGAAATCCGGCCACATTGGTATTTTTGAGCGCAGCGGCAAAGCCGATAGCAATGGCGGAGACGCAATCAAAGAGCTGATGGGTTCCTCTGTTTCTCAAATGCTGGGCAGTGAGGAAGTGTCGGAGAAACTGGCTCAGGAGTCCATGAAAAAGTTTGAGGAGCGGCTTGACCATGAGGTCTTACGTATTCTCAGCGGTTGGGGGGCACAGGCATGACAAAAGTCACGTTGCTGGAGCAGTTGGAGGCGTTCAGCGAGAAACATACTGGAGATCTGCTGCTCCCGGTTCAGCCCCAGGAGGATGACGAGAACCCGCCGGATAGAGCGGCCACGGTATACACCCCCTGCCTGCCTGAACTCCGATCCTACGCCCGAAAAGCCCCCTTCATAACCCACGAGATTATCACAGGTAAGGACGGGGCAGTTCAGCGCCCCAATGGCGTGAAGCTTATGCAGTCCACCGCTGTGGTGCGCACTTGCTTTTGCGTGTACCACGCAAACGAGCAGGAGGGCAAGCTGGCGCTGCTGACTCTAATGGAGCGAATGCGTATCGCCCTCCTGGAAGAAGTAGTTATCGGAAAACAGTTCAAGCTTGACCTTGACGCCGGGGTGGAAACACTTGTGTACCCCGGCAACCCGAACCAAACCGCGGTTTCACCATTTTATCTTGGAGAGATGATCACTACCTGGCATCTCCCCACCGTTGAAAGGAAGGTACCCCATGGAAAAAACCAAATTGACCACCGGGGCGGAGGATGCCCAGGAGCCCAAGGCGGGCGCCCCTGATACCCCCATCATCAATAAGGAAAAGTCCGGCGGCGATGCTGCCGGGTTTTTCTGTTACATCGGCCCCAGCATCACGGGCCTCATCCAGCACGGCGACATCTGCCGCGGGACGCGGAAGAAGGCTCTGGCTACATGGGATGATGCCATCAAGAAGTATCCCCTGATCAAGACTCTCATCGTCTCTGGAGAGAAACTCCCGGAGGCCCGGCTGAGGGTGAAGAAACCCGGCAATGCGCTGTACAAGAACTACCAGCGTGTAGCTGGGAAAGCGTAAGGAGGAAACAACATGGATTTGAATCTTGGCGTTCATGCGCATGAGGAGTCAACGGCGGTCAGCACCCCGGTCAAGGCGGATGTGAGTATCCCGTTTGTTGTGGGCGCGGCCCCTGCCCATACTGCCAGCAGCCCGGCGAAGGCCAATGTGCCAGTGCTGGCCACCAGCTGGGACGAGGCAGTGGAACGGCTGGGCTTTTCCTATGACTGGAAGAAGTACCCCCTGTGCGAGTTCATGTACTCCCACTTCCAGCTTTACGGCTGCCAGCCTGTTGTTTTCTGCAATGTGCTGGATTCCGGCAAAACCAGCATGAAGGACAGCGCGGCCGGTGACGGTCGGGAGGCTATCCCCGTGACCGGCCACCAGGCGTCGATTCCCTTCGATGCCATTGCGTCTACCATCCAGGTCAGCACGGACTCAGACTTTGAAGCTGTGCTGGAGCCGGACGCGGACTACAGTATCCTCTACGATGGGGACACGGACACCTGTGTCGTGGAACTGCTGGACTCCGGCGAGTACTACGATGAGGCGAAGCTGTATATCAAGTATGCCGCTGTCAAGCCTGATGCGGTGGCGAAGACTGACATCGTGGAGGGACTGAGCGTCATCAACGCCTGTATGAGTACGGTGGGTCTGATTCCCGACCTGATCTGCGCCCCCGGCTGGTCGCACGACAGTGTGGTGGCCGCCGTCATGGCCACCAAGGCGGAAGGCATCAACGGCCTGTTCCGGGCCAAGGCTCTGATTGATGCGGATACCGGCGAAGACGGCGTCCGCAAGTATTCTGATCTGCTGCCCTGGAAGAACGAGAACAACATCGTGGATGATGACCAGATCCTTTGCTGGCCCATGGTCAAGCTGGGCGGCTACAAGTTCCACATGAGTACCCAGCTGGCGGGCCTGATGGCCCAGGTGGACACCAACAACGGCGGTGTGCCCTACGAGAGCCCGTCCAACAAGAACTTCAAGATGGACGGCTGCTGCTTGGAGGATGGCACGGAGATCAGCCTGACCTTCGAGCAGACCAACATCGTCGCCGGCTACGGCATCGTGACGGCACTGAACTTCATGTCCATGGGCTGGACGGCGCGGAACAACTACACCGCCTGCTATCCCGGCAACACCGATGTGAAGGATCAGTTCATTCCGGTGAGCAGGATGTTCGACTTCGTGGCCAACACCCTCATTCGGACGTTCTGGAGCAAGCTGGACAAGCCGATGAACCTGCGGCTGCTGGACAACATCCAGGACACCTGCAACATCTGGCTCAACGGCCTGGTGAGCCAGGAGTATCTGCTGGGCGCCAGAGTTGAACTGAAAGCATCGGAGAATCCGGTGACCGGTCTGTTGGCTGGTATCATCAGCTTTCATATTTATATGACTCCGCCCGTCCCGGCGCAGGAGATCCGCTTCACGCTGGAGTTCGACGTGGACTACCTGACCAACGCCCTTAAGATGACCGCTTAATAATCCGGTATATTCTCCCTGTCCGGCAAAATCCCAAACGTCTGGGAATTTCCCGGGCAGGGACGAACCAAATCAGAAGGAGTTAAACTATGAGTACAAAACAACCGGCAGCGTACATTAATTTGGAAATTTATGAGGACAGCATCAATCTCCTGGGCGTGGCCAAGGTGAAGCTGCCCCCCATTGCTTTCCCCTGTGTTCAGATTTCTGGTGCAGGAATGATGGGCAACATGGAGGTTCCGCTGTACGGCATGGTGGACAACATGACTACCACCATCACTTGGCTCACCCCCCACGGGGATGCAGTGAAATTAATGTCCCCCAAGAAGCACCAGCTGGATATGAGAGTGGCCGAAGAATACTGGGATGTCGAACAAGCGGAAGAAGGCCTCTGGGCGGACAAATATGTCATGATTGTCCGGCCCAAGACCACCGACCCTGGCACTGTGGCTCCCATGAGTTCTGCCGATAGCTCCGGCGAATACGTGGTGTATTACTTCGCTGCCTACAAGAACGGTGAACAGCTGTGGGAAATCGACAAGCGCAACATGAAGTGCGTCATTGGCGGTGTGGACTACATGGCCGAGGTGCGCAAGGCGCTGGGCAAGTAACAATGAACAGGCTTCGGGCGGCGTGGCTGTCCGGGGCCTGTCTGATTTTGGAAAGGAGTATTACCCATGAGTCCTGAGGAGAAAACCGACATCACTGTATTGGAGGCTGCGGCAGAGGCCGCCACTGCGCTGGAAAAAGCGGCAAAGGCTGAGCCGGATGTCATGACTTACACGCACACCTTCAAAGAACCGTTCCAGTTCCGGGGGCACACGGTCACGGAGCTGTCTTTTAACTGGGGTGAGCTGACGGGCAAGGATTTCGAGGCCGTCGAAGATGATATGCTCCGCCACGGCAAGACGCTGGTGGTGCCTGCACTCACTGGGGCATTCCTGGCGGGCATGGCTGTTCGGGCCTGCACCAACCGGGATGACAACGGTATCCGCATCGTGGACGCGGATATGCTCCGGGCGCTGCCTATCCGAGACTATCAGAACATCTACATGAGTGCCCGGCGTTTTTTGCTGCGGTCGGGGTCGTAACCGGCGACGGAGGGTTATGGCTCCAGAAACAGTGCATAATCCTGGCGCGGAACAACAACACTCCAATACCATTTTGGCTGACACTTCCGCTTTGGAAACTGCGCCAGTGGATCAAGGCCAATAACATCGTGGTAGCTGAGGAGAAGGAGGCCGCTAGTAAATAAGCGAAAGCGGGGAATCAATTCCCCGCTTCGTCCTCCACATATTCCATGATGTCTCCTGGTTGGCAATCAAGGATTTCACACAACCGCATGATTGTTGATGTGTTCACATCGCTGTTTTTTACTAGGCGGTCAACAATGGTTGGCGATATCCCCATTTTGCGAAGGTCGTACTTTTTAATCCCTTTTTCTGCCATTAGAGAGAAAAGTTTTTGGTATGACATATGTCCTTGCTTTATGGGAAATACTGGTTGATTTGGCGGATCTGTGATTTCTCCGTTGGCAATCTTGTCTAAAAGCTCTTTTGCATCTGTAAATGGAAAGGCAAAAAATTCTCCCTCCAAGCGGTTATCAAGCCAACTATGCAACAGTTTTTCTTTTTTTCGCCCCGCCGCAACACTGTATATCTGTTTGGCTTTGACACCCGATGAAAGTTCAATTGTTCTGAGTCGTTTTTGTACATTGGTTGAATATCCAGCCTTGATTTTGTCACCGAAATCGAAAATGTAGACTCGCTCCATAATCAATCTCCCCCGTTGGAGCTGTCATATTCAATAACGTATTTCCCCGGTTCACTTTCAATCATAGTCAACTTTAGGCCGATAATTTTGCAAATACTTGCCAATTCTTGGGCAGAAAAATTGTCTCTTCTCAATTTATTTCCTAAATTTTGCTTATTGGTTCCTAGAGCCTCTGCTAATTGTGTTTGTGACATATTGATATCCCTTAACCGCTGACGAATTGCTGAGGACGCAGACATGTAACCACCTTCTTCTTTTGATAGATTGTATTATAGGGGAAAATAGTAAACTAATCAATGTACAAAATAAACGAAAAGAAAGTACACTATTTGGTGTATCTGACAATGGACATAGTAAACTAAACGGTGTACAATAATGACCGTGGGCCACCCACACGGTTCGGGGAAAACAGTCCGCCCCTTTACATATATGTACCTTAACAGCAGAATAAAAATAGAGTGTTGGCGGCCTTGCAAACCACACCAACACCCTATTACACCAAACCAGGGAGGTTTGATAAATCCATTCTATCAGACCTCCCGGGAATTTTCAAGGAGGTTTCATGAAAAATAAAAATCCCACGCTGAGCATTGATGTCGCGTCTATCCCAGATTTTCGGCGCATTGAACTTGCGAAAGGCGCGCTGGCACTGACCGAACAGGTCTTTTCGATGCCGGGAGCAGAGGAGCGCTACCAAGCATGGCTCAAAGAGCGCAGAGCCAAACAAAAAAAGCATATCGGCAGCGTCGGGCCTAAGTATCGTGATATGAATGGAGGGATTACATATGGTTGATGGCAAAAAAGATCTTTTCGGGAAAATCGATTTCAATAAAATCTGTGAGGACTACGGCATCCGAGTCTCCTCTTATGCGAGTTCCCCAAAAGCGGCAAAAAGATTGGGCTCGATTTGAGTAGAACACCGGGAATCACTTTCAAAGCAACGGACGGAACCTATGTGATTCTTTTCAGGGACGGGTGCCGGACGGAAGAGACCCGATTTACTATCGCCCATGAACTTGGCCATATTCTGCTCGGCCATCTAGACTATCGGCAGTCGGTCTATGACCAATATCCCGATTTTGCAGAATCAGAGGCAAACTACTTTGCTGTTGCTCTATTTACCCATGACCTTATCCGCAAATATGGGAAGGAGACCTTAGCGGGGGCGAGATATGGGCAAACTGATTGACCTGACGGGCCAGCGGTTCGGGAGGCTGGTGGTGATGGGTGTAGATTCAGTGTACATTGCTCCATGCGGAAGTAGAGACACTAAATGGCTTTGTCGATGCGACTGTGGAAATACTGCTTTAGTTTTGGGCAAAAATCTTCGGTCTGGCAACTCTACAAATTGCGGATGCGTCAGAAAAAATACCTTACCTGCCTCCCGGCGCACACATGGGGATTCCAGAACAAGCCGATTGTATCGAATTTATAACGACATGAGAGCACGGTGTAAGTACCCGTCAAATAAACGCTACAATCGGTATGGTGGACGTGGAATTTTTGTATGTGCTGAATGGGAAAAAAGCTATGAAGCATTCCGAAAATGGGCACTTGCAAACGGTTACCGCGATGACCTGACGATTGACCGCATTGACAATGACAAGGGCTACTCTCCTGATAACTGCCGATGGATTACACGGTCAGAGAATAGCAAAAAAGTTTTTACAGACAAGAAGAAAAAGCAATAATTTGAAACGGTTCAAGGCCAAAATGCCTTGGGCCGTTTTCTATTCCAGGAGGGGGGTGTTTTATGGCTACCGCGAAAACCTATGAGATGTTGTTTGCCTTAAACGCCAGAATGAACGGCGGTTTCAGCGGAACCTTCTCCAAGGCCCAGGCGGAGTTCTCCCGTCTGGGCAAAGAGATTCAGGACCTTCACCGGCTCCAGGGCGATATCAGCTCTTTCCAGAAGCAACAGGCGGCAGTCCAAAATACCACAGCTAAGCTGGACAACCTGAGACAGCAGGAAGCGCTTCTGATTGAGCAGATCAAGGCAGCGCGGAATGCTGAAGAACATGATGCTGCCACAATTGCCGGACTGGAACGGGAAAAGGTTAAGCTGGAACAGCGTATCAAGGACACCGAAACGGCCCTGGAACGGCAGAACCAAAAGCTCCAGACCACCGGCGCGAAACTGAAAGAGGCCGGGGTGGACACGGCGAATTTGGCCCAGAAGGACCAAGAACTGACCGCCAGAATCAAGGAGCTCCAGGAGGAGCAGGACCGGGCGGCCCAGGGTGCCGCCAGCTTCGGAGAACAGACCGTTCAAGCCTTCGAGGCAGCGGGACAGGCTGTCGCCACCGCCGGCGTGGCGATGGCGCTGAAGGAGATCACGGACGCCTTTCTGGAGTGCGTCGGAGTCGCTGGCGACTTTGAGGAAGCCATGTCCACCGTGGAGGCGCTGTCTCAAGCCAATGCTCAGGAGATGGCGGCTCTGACGGCGGAGGCCAAGGAGCTGGGCGCAACTACCAAGTTTACCGCCAAAGAGAGCGCCGACGCCATGGGGTATATGGCAATGGCCGGCTGGAATGCACAGCAGATGATGTCCGGCATGGACGGTGTGATCCAGCTCGCTGCGGCCTCCGGTGAAGACCTGGCGATGGTCAGTGATATCGTCACCGACAACTTGACCGCCTTTGGCCTGGCTGCGTCGGATACAGCTCATTTTGCGGATGTTTTGGCGGCGGCGGCTACCAACTCCAATACCAACGTCAGCATTATGGGCGAGACGTTCAAGCAATCGGCCAGCATCGCCGGAGCTTTGGGCTACAACATCGAAGATGTAGCCGTGGCTGTGGGCCTCATGGCCAATGCCGGTGTTAAGGGCAGCATCGCCGGCACGGCATTGAAGAACACCTTCAACGGCCTGCTGGAGGGTGTCACCCTGACCGGCGCGGCCTTTGGTGAATATGATTTCACAGCGATCAAAGCGGATGGTACTATGAAGAACTTCATGGAAACCATAGAGGAGCTGCGGGACGTGTTCATGGAGATGACCGAGGCCGAACGGGTGAACAACGCCATGGCCCTGGCGGGGCAGCGCGGATACAACGGCCTGCTGGCTATTCTCAATGCCACTGAGGAGGATTTTTCTTCCCTGGCCCTCAGCATTGACAATTGCACCGGCGCGGCCCAGCGCATGGCGGCGGTCAAGCTGGACAATCTGAACGGCCAGCTGACCCTGATGAACTCCGCCTGGGATGCGCTGAGAACCACCATCGGGGAGGAGTTCAATCCGGAACTGCGCAGGGCGGCTGAGATCGGCACCGATGTACTCACTTGGGTCAACGAATTTGTGCAGGAGCATCCTGCTTTGGTCAAAGGTGTGATGACCTTTACCGGAGCAATGGGGGCCGCCACGGTAGCCATCACTGGGGCAAGCGCCGCCATGAAGGTATTTCAAGCCCTTAATGTTGCGGCGCTGTTCACCGGACCGGCGGGCGCGATCCTGGGCGGAGCCGCCGCTGTGGCGGGCCTGACCGCCGCAGTGGTGGGGCTGGTCACTGCCGCCAATGACGGCGGGCCCGCTGTGAAAGAGCTGACAGAGGCCACCCGTGACATGAAGGACGCCATGGACGATGCTGGCGCCGCCTATAATCAGACAGCAAACCAGACCCTTGCCGTGGCACAGGCGGCGGAAACCTATATCGCCAAGCTGGAGGAGCTGGGCGAGGGGACCGACGCCTCCGATGAGCACAGCCGCGCCTACCTCAATACGCTGTCTCTGCTCTGCAATGCTCTGCCGGAGCTGACCGAATATGTGAACCTGGAAACCGGCGCGATTGAGGGCGGCACCGAGGCCCTGCGCAGCCAGACCGAGGCATGGAAAAAGAAGTCCGAAGCGCAGGCGTACCAGGAGTACATGAATGGCGTGATGGGCCAGTACAACGAGGTCATGACGGAATCAGCCGCCAACTCCCTCAAGCTCACTGAGGCCGAAATCAAGCTGGAAAAAATAGAGAAGGCCAGAGAGGCCGGCCTGGCGCGGATGAACGAGCTGGAAAGCAAAGGCGCTGCTTTGACCAATGAGGAGCAGGCGGAGTATTACCAGCTGCAGGACGCCCTACTTGGCTACAACAGCGAAATGCTTGACGCTGTTGATGCGGTCAGGACTTACACCGAGGCCGTAGAAAAGGATAACGAGGCGCTTGCGGAAGCGGAAGCAGTGCTGAATGACACCCAGGAAGCGTATGAACGCCTCACCGGCGTGACCGGGGCGCAGACCGAAGCGGAGGCCGAGGCCGCCCGGCAGACCCAGGAGCTGCAAGGGGTCATTGAAACGACCGCCGAGCGGATAGCAGGGCTTGCAGAGGCCTATAACGATGCCTACAATGCGGCCCTGGAATCCATTCAGGGGCAGTATGCCCTTTGGGATGAAGCGGACAAGGTGGTTGCTACCAGTGCCGGGAGCATCAACAGCGCCTTGGAGAGCCAGATCACCTATTGGGACAACTACAATCAAAATCTGGAATCCCTGCGGGAGCGGACAGCTGATATTGAAGGTCTAGGCGATGTGATTGCCAGCTTTGCCGATGGGAGTACGGACAGCGTAAACGCGATTGCGGGTATGGCCAGCGCCAGCGATAAAGACCTTGCGGCCATGGTGGAAAACTGGCAGGAGCTGCAGCAGGCTCAATCGGATGCCTCTCAGAGCATAGCGGACCTGAAAACAGATTTCTCCAACCAAATGGACGAGCTGCAGCAGGAGCTTGCCGCAGACATTGAGGCCATGGACCTGAGCGACGAGGCCATAGAAGCGGGACGAGCCACCATTCAGGGCTATATCAACGCAGTGAACGATATGTTGCCCCAGGTGCAGTCTGGCTATCAAACGATTGCTCTCGCTGCATTCAATTCCATGGGACCTGTGTCCTACAGCAATCGCGTACTGGACAAAAACCGTCCCCGCCGCGGCTATGCCAGCGGGACGGAGGACGCGCAGCCCGGCTGGGCCATGGTGGGCGAGAACGGTCCGGAACTGATGTTCTTCAATGGCGGCGAGAAGGTGCTGAATGCTGCACAGACATCCGCGCTGCAAGCCAAAGCGGAGCCTGCGGTTTCCGCAAAGCTGGCCGCTGGCGGGGGCTCCCGGGTTGCCGCCGGTCCTGTTCAGGTGACGTTCCAGATCGGGGGCAGCGCCACCCAGGAAACGGTTCAGGACCTGCGGGAGTTCGCGGACGATATTGTGGATCGGGTCGTGGATGTCCTGGAGGACAGGGATGCCGATGCAATGCGGCGCGCTTTGGTATAGGGGGACCGGATGATGGCAGCATCGACCTATAAAACCACTCAGGGCGATACCTGGGACATGATCGCGCATAAGCAGCTGGGCAGCACTAGCTATACCGACCAGCTGATCAGTGCAAACCTGGAATACGCTGGAACGCTCATTTTTCGGGCGGGGATCACGCTGCGTCTGCCAGAAATCACAGAGCAGGCCAGTTGGAATCTCCCCCCATGGAAGCGGTAGAAAAAGCCGCCCCGGCAAATCGGGGCGGTTTATCAGGAGAGCTGTTGTGCAAGAGCGTCTTGCAGAACTTTGGAGCAGTTGATTCCGCGCCGCTCAGCCATAGCCGCCATCCAGGCGGGAATTGAAACATTTTTCCGCACCGCACGGGTATCCGTCTGTGCCCGGTAGGCAATGGTATCAACGCTTACCAGTGTCAAAATATCTTTTGCACCGTGAGAAATGCCGGATTGCGGAGTTGCCTCCGGGATGGAGAGCCCTGCGTCCTCCCAGACAACAAGGCATCCACTCAAAGCATCTGTAATTTGGAGTACAGCGTCCTCGATGCTGTGTCCAGTGGTAACACAGCCAGCGACGTCAGGGACACGGGCATAGTATTTGCTGTCCTCTTGGGTAATTACTGCAGTATAGGTATAGCGCATAGGGTGACCTCCTTGTTCTTATTGGGGCGGAAGGGCTATTTGCCGCCCTTCCGCTTGCCAGTCTTTCTGTGGTTGATTTTTGCTTCTTTCAGGATGTACCGCATATCGTCCTCGTCAAAGTCATGCCGTTTTACAGGAATTGTGACCTTTGTTGTTGGATTGAAAAAAATATCGTGGTTGCTTCCATGCCTTGCGAAAATGAATCCGTGTTCTCCTAAAAGCGTGATTGTTTCTTTTCGTGGGTTCATATGATTCCTCCTGACAATTTTAATTATACACAACTTTGCGCAAAAGTCAAGAGGTATACACAAAATTGTGTAAAATATTTTGAGAGGTAGCAATATGGTAGAAAAAGTGCTGGCCCGGCGGACATCGGTTGACCTTATGTTCGGCGGGACGGATATTACAGAGAATATCCGTCCCTATCTCCTGAGCCTTGTCTACACCGACGACACGGACGACCTGGCCGACGATCTGAAAATCGTTGTGCAGGACCGGGACGGGGTGTGGCAGGAAAAGTGGCTGACAGAGGCGGTGGAAGCCGCCGCTGGAGGCAAGCTGTCCATCAACGCGACGATCAAGCCGGAAAACTGGAAGAAAGCGGGGAAGCTGAAAACGGGGGCGTTTGAGCTGGACAGCGTGGACGCCTCCGGCCCGCCGGCCACGGTGACGATCAGCTCCGCCAGCCTTGCGTTTTCCTCTGACCTGCGCCAGACCAAGAAATCCAAGGTGTGGAAGAACTGTAAGCTGTCCGGCATCGCGTCGGAAATTGCGGCCGGTGGCGGCATGACCTGTCTGTATGAATCCAAAACAAACCCGTCCTATGACCGGGTGGAGCAGACCAGACAGAGCGACATTGCGTTTCTGCGGAAGCTGTGCCAGGACGCCGGTATCTCCATCAAGGTTACGGACGGGAAACTTGTGCTGTACGACCAGGCGGAATACGAGGCGAAACCGCCGGTCCTCACCATCGCGAAGGGAGCCAAGGGCGGGTACATCAAGTACAAGCTGCACTCCGGATCAGCGGATACGCAGTACGCAAAGTGCCGCGTCCGCTATATGGATCCGCACACAGGGAAGTGTATCGAAGGGACGGCGGAGGACAGCAGCGTTTCCGGAGATCAATGCCTGGAGGTCACGGCTAAGGTAGGGAGCGTCGGGGAAGCGCAGACGCTGGCGAAGAAACATCTGCGCCTGCACAACAAACTGGCGAAAACCGCCGTATTCACACTGCCGGGTGACGTTGGACTTGTGGCCGGCGTTACGGTCCAGCTCAAGGGCTGGGGCGGCTGGGATGGAAAGTACATCGTCACACAGGCTGTGCACACGGTAGGAAGCGGAGGCTACACCACACAAATCAAAATACGGAAGGTGCTGGACTACTGATGCAGATAGAGGACATCGCGCGGGAAGGAAAAGTGACCGCCGTAAACAATGACAAACGTATTGCAAAGGTGTGGTTCGACGCCCTGGAGATTGAGTCGGACTGGCTTCCGGTGCTGATCACGCAGGACTGCATACCAGGTTATGGCACGCCTCAGCGTACGGAGTATGAAGCGGGCGGCAGTGGGGACGCGGCGTTTGCGCGCCACAAGCATGATTTGATTATCAAGCCCTATATGCCGAAGGTCAATGACCTGGTACTGGTGCTGTATTTCCCCATATTCAATGGGGACGGGGTGATTTTGGGAGGTGTACCGTCTTGGCGCTGATTGGATACCTGGGGAAAAGCGCGGACGATGGGATTCAATTTGTCGTATCCAGTGAGGTGTTCCGTACCCCTAAAAATATGCAGTGGAGCGGGTCGGCTCAATATACCACCCATAAGCGGCACGCCACCCATGCGCTGACCGAATTTACCGGACTGGACCCGGACCGCTTTTCGTTTGACATCCTTCTGACAACGGCACTGGGCGTTGACCCGCTGAAAGAGGTAGTCAAGATTTTTGACTATGAGCGGAACGGTGAGGCGTTGGGACTGGTGATTGGCGGGAAAGCATATGGAAAGTACCGCTGGACCATAAAGTCCCATGAAACCAAGATAGATTACACTGATAAAGTCGGGGATATGTATGTCGTGGAAGTATCGGTGGAGCTGCTGGAATACCTGAAAGGGGAAGATCAGAACACCAGCAGCGCCAGCAAGCCCCCTGCACAAGCACCGGCGGCAGTCAACACCAGCGGAGGGGGCACGTCCAGCGAGACAACCTACACCGTCAAAAAGGGAGATTGCCTTTGGGGTATTGCAAAAAAATTCTACGGCAGCGGTGCGCAGTACAGAAAAATTTATGATGCCAACCGGAACGTGATCGGGAAAAATCCCAACCTGATCTATCCAGGGCAGGTGCTCACCATACCGAATTGAGGAGGCGCAGCGATGGAGTACACCGTTTCAGCCGCAGACCTTGCGAATATCCGTCTGAACGAAGAAAACGAAGTCAAGGAAATCCTGCGCAATGTGGCTATTATCCTGTCAACGCCGAAGGGAAGCGTCCCTATGGACCGGAGTTTTGGTTTGGACATGAGCTTTCTCGATAAGCCAATGAACGTGGCAAAAAACATGGCGGTTATCCCGGTGCGGGAAGCAATCGAGGAATGGGAGCCCCGGGCGGTATTCAAGGATATGACCCTCTTCTTTGATCCGTCCAGCCCGGGAAAACTGAGCTTTACGGTGCAAATCGAAATTAAGGCAGGTGATTCAGCATGAGTCGGTCGGAGTACAAATTTATCCCCACGGACCCGGAGGACATCATTATATGGCTGACGGCCATGTATGAGGAGATTATGGATGTTACCGTGCGGCCAGCCAGCCCGGAGAATCAATTCATCCATTGGATGGCGGAGGCAATCGTCCTGGAGCGAGTGCTGACCAACTACACGGGGAACCAGAATATCCCCAGCCGGGCGGTGGGGGAAAATCTGGACGCACTGGCGGAGCTGTTCTACACGCAGGAGCGTCCCCCAGCCAAGGCCGCGACCTGCACCATGCGCTTCACTATTTCCGAGCCGCAGGCGTTCGCTGTGCTGATCCCGAAGGGGACCCGTGTAACGGATGCGGGAAAGACACTTGTGTGGGAAACGCTTGCAGACGTGTACGTGGATATCGGAAAAGATTACGCAGATACAAAGGTCCAGTGTCAGACCGCCGGGAAGCAGGGAAACGGATATGTGGAAGGGCAGATCAATTCCATCGTTGACCCGTTCGCCTATTTCCTCTCCTGCGAAAACCTGACCGAATCGGACGGCGGAGCAGACGAGGCCACGGACGAAGAATTTTACGATCTGCTGCGTCTGTCCATGGACGGCTACAGCTGCGCCGGAGCGCGGGGCGGGTACATCTACTTTGCCAAGCAGGTCAGCACCGAGATCGCGGACGTGATCGCGGCGTCCCCAACGCCGGGCGTAGTGAAACTGTATGTCCTGATGGACGATGGGACCCCAGCCACAGAGGAAATGAAGGAGCGGGTATTGGCGGCGTGCAGCGCCGATGATGTACGCCCGCTGACCGATCTTGTTTCCGTGGAGGATCCGGAGAATGTGGACTACCATGTGCGCTTTACCTACTACACGCAGGAGGACGCCGCGGTCAGTGCCGGGGAGCTGGAGGCGGCGGTACGCGACAAGGTGGAGCAATACACCGCCTGGCAATGCGCGAAGCTGGGGCGGGACATCAATCCGTCCCGGCTGATCGCCATGCTGATGGAGACCGGCATCAAGCGGGTGGATCTGATCGAGCCCGCATTTACATCGCTGAAAGACGGCAGCGGGAAAGACGCGCCCCAGCTTGCGCGGCTGTCTGGCCTCCCGGAAATCATCAATGGAGGGTACGAGGATGAATGATTCCGGATTGGGAATCACCAGAGAAAACCTCCTGCTGATCGTACCGCCTGCTCTGACCCACGACCCATCTATCATGGCGCTGGCGTCTTCGGACGCTGCGGCGCTGGCGGCACGGGTGGCGGAAATCGACCGGGTGCGCATGATTCCAAACATCGACGAGCTGCCCGAGGAGCTGCTGGATATCCTAGCCCGCGATTTCAAGGTGGACTGGTGGGATCCAGAATACACGGCAGAAGAGAAGCGGCGGACGCTGAAAACAAGTTGGAAGGTCCACCGGATGATGGGCACCAAGGCGGCGGTGGAGACGGCGCTGTCGGCAATTTACCCGGGGGCGTCGGTGGAGGAGTGGTTTCAGTACGGAGGGGAACCGTACCACTTCCGCGTCAAGGTGAAGATACTGGATGCGGAGTATGTGCCGGCCAAGCACAAGCGGGTGCTGGAGCGGATCGCCTGGTACAAAAATCTGCGCTCCCACATGGACCGCATTTGGTATGAGCTCCCACCCATCACCATTACAGAGGAAGAGCGGCTGATCTTCCGGAATTTCCGGGTGAGGCTGCGGGATCAGGCCACTGGGCGGCTGTGGATGGTGCGGACCCAGATCAGGACTAGGGTGCGGATGCCCCACCGGTTCGGTCCGTCTGCTATCCAGGCCATAGGCGGGCTGGGTGTGCGGACGGAAGAACGGATTCCCCTGCGCCTGCGGGCGGGTGTCTATGCCTTTGACAATATGGGCGGATTTGTCCGGCTGGACGGAAACCATAAGCTGGATGGGAGCTGGCTGCTGGATCAGCGGCCCAGAGCGCCCCGGTATGTGGACTTCATTGTGCGGACCTACGCGCCGGAGCGGACGGGAACGCTGAGACAATCGGCAGGATCTATCCGGATCGTCCATCAGACACGGAGCAGAACCGGCCCGCGTGCCATTGCGGCGGGAGTGTATCTCCTTGCGCCAAACCAGGAGCGGCTGACCGGAAGAGTGGTTCCACGCAGTATCGTTCGGGAGCGGGAAGACGCGCCGGCGCTGCGGATGTTTTCTGCCGCTGGAGGCTGGAGTCAGGTCCAGAAGCCGGGAATTGCCGCCCTGAAAGTGAAAGGACATCCCTTCCAGGAGCCGGAGCGAACCTGGTTTAGCAAAACCGCCCTAAGCGCCTCATTTACACAGCCGGCAAGAGCCGGTCCTAAAAATGTCTCAGCGGGTGTATACGCCCAGGGCCTGGAGCAGCGGGCGGGGCTTGTAGACAGTTGTGTGACGCTGAAAGCCGGGAATGCCCCGGGCGGGTGTGTGATGCGCAAGGTCCTGCTACGCGCCAGTGTGCGCCAGACATACCACTTCAAAGGGATGCTAGAAGACAGCGGCGTCAGATTCGATGGAGCGAGAAAATTCGACGGCAGCTTTACATTCGGGAAAATAAGCAAGGAGGAATTGTAATTATGGCAAACAGCGATTATTCGGTCGTAACCGACTACCGCAGGCAGAGCCTGTGTCAGATCACCAGCGGGGCAATCAGCGCTCTGTCACCCATCAAGTATGTTGTGCTGGGCAGCGGAGGTGTGGACGAAAACGGGGAAGTGCTTACCCCCAGCGCAAGCCAGACCGAGCTGAACCAGGAGCTGGGACGATACCCGGTGGACGGTGCGTCCTATCCTATTCCCACCACTGCCCGGTATACCGTGACCGTGCCGGAGGACGAGCTGGTTGGAGCTGTCATCAGTGAGGCGGCGCTGGCCGACGAAGATGGCAACCTGTGCGCCATCCGCAATATGCTGCCCAAGGGCAAGGACGAGGGCGTAGAGTTTACATTTACGTTCGATGACGAATTCTGAGAGGAGCTGTAGAAATGGCTGACCAAACTTATAAGCTGCCGCTCAAGCCAGAGTATCACGAGGCCATCCCAAAGCTGCGCAGGCAGGACCCTGGGGACGCGGAAACGGTATTCAACCCGCTTATCCAGAAATTGTTGGAGAATACCCACTTTGTCAAGTTGCTGGCTCAAGCCATTGCGGAACAGAATGCGGCGGACCATGAGGCGATCCGACAAGAGACGGCGGAAAATATCATTGCGGCTTTGGATTCTATCCCCACCCCGGACGTATCCGGGCAGATCGGCACACATAACCAGGACACCTCTGCCCACAGCGGACTGTTCCAGGCGCTGGCTGACAGCAAACAGGACAAGCTCACCGGCACGAAGGGGCAGGTGGTGGGCTTTGACAAGGATGGCAAGCCCACGCCCCAGGCCGCTCCGGACACGGGCGTGACCAGCTTTAAGGGTCGAACTGGGGCAGTCGTGCCGAAGGCCGGCGACTACACGGCGGATCAGGTGGGGGCACGGCCCGACAACTGGACGCCTACGGCTGCGGACGTGGGCGCCGTGCCTACCGCCCGGAAGGTCAACGGCAAGGTTCTGAGTGGTGACATTTCCCTGACGGCCTCCGATGTGGGGGCGATCCCTAAGACAAGTAGCTCCATAGGACTAGGCGATGTTGTAAAAACCGGCCACGACATAATTGGTGTGGTGGTATACACACAGGGCGAGGAAAAAGGTACGACTGCAACACACGAATATATTGAGCATTGCACCAAATATCAATTTGCTGATCTGATGGAGCTTGCACGTAAGGTCAACCCAGTGTTTACAGGCAGTATCTCTCTGGGCCGTAAAGCGGGAACCGATGTGGGAACTGCATCTGTGGCAGAGGGAGAAAATGTTACTGCCAGCGGGGCCAGAGCTCATGCAGAGGGTGGAGCTACTGTTGCCATCGGGAACGATTCCCATGCCGAGGGTTTTAAGACAGCGGCTTGCGGTGTTGCATCTCATTCAGAGGGTGCATCGACTGTGGCGGCGAATCTTTGGGGCGGACATGCGGAAGGGTATCAGACCATTGCCGCATATTTCGATCAGATTTTCAAGGTTAAGAGTCATAACGCCTCTACGAAAACGTTTTTGTTTGATGACACGTATGGCAGTTTTTCCGCTGCGATTGCAAAGTTGAGGGTAGGCGACAGGATAAAGGTCTTGAATGTGGCTTACGGGAACACATCAAACGACTTTACAGTAGCATCTATTTCCACCAGCAATAAAAGTATTACGGTAACGGAGACGATACCTGCTTCCAATTTTACGCCATCTTTTGCGGTCAACTTGTCGAACGGGCAAGATGCTATCATTCCGAGTCATGCGGAAGGATACCGGTCTATCGCAAGCGGGGAAGTTTCTCATGCGGAAGGTATCCAGAATACAGCCAGCGGCATGGGCAGTCATGCGGAGGGCGAGAATACAGTTGCCAGTGGCTACATGAGTCACACAGAGGGCGGATACACCGTTGCCAGCGGAAAGGCCGCTCACGCAGAGGGAAACAGTGCTTCTTCCGGCCCAGTCGCTACGGCTTCCGGACAGGCTTCCCATGTGGAAGGGCTGTCTGCGACGGCCAAGGGCATGGCCTCCCATGCGGGCGGATGGGGTACGATTGCCTCAGCGCTGGCACAATATGTCGTTGGCCGATACAACGTTGAGTATCTAGGCCGCAATGGCGGGACTAATAATCCGGATTATTCCAACCCGGATGCCTGGTTTATTGTTGGCAACGGAACCACTTCGAGCAGATCAAACGCATTCCGGGTCGGCAGCGCAGGTGTGTGGGCCTCCGGGCAGTACAATTCCACAGGCGCGGACTATGCCGAGCTGTTTGAGTGGCTGGACGGCAACCCAGACAATGAGGACCGGGTGGGCCGGTTCGTCACCCTGAACGGGGAGAAAATCCGGCTGGCTAGGTCGGGGGATGACTTTATCCTGGGCGTCATTTCCGCCGCGCCCTCTGTGGTGGGCGATGTCCACGACGATCAGTGGCAGGGGATGTATCTGCGTGACATTTTTGGACGGCCAGTCTATGAGGACGCGGAGGTTGCCATGCAGGTTATGGGAGATGACGAGGCAACCATGCTCACCGAACAGCGGCAGAAGCTCAACCCGGACTATGACAACAGTCAGCCTTATATTCCCCGCACCCAACGGCCTGAGTGGGGCTGTGTGGGTCTGGTGGGCAAGCTGGTGATGGTAGACGACGGCACTTGCAAGGTCAACGGCTGGTGCGCTCCGGGTGAGGGTGGTATCGCCACGGCCAGCGCGGAGCACACGGACTTCCGTGTCATGTCCCGCCTGGACGACACCCATATACGGGTGCTGATACTAGGCCGCAGATAAGGGATAGCCGCCCCCTTAAGTGGGGGCGGCGGAAAAACCAATAGAAGGAGGAAGATATTGATATGGAGATAACCGCTGATGATTATTGCGATGCTGTTAGAGATGCAGCAAAAGGACTTTACGCTTGTGCGGAAGCAAAGCGGGCTGATACAACCGTATCAAGTTTGCAGTATGAAAGGGAATACCTACATATATTTTCCAGAAAAATTGTGGATCTGCTGGTAGCGGAGGCCATTCGAGCTTTACGGGCTCCAGACCATGCAGGGATGGATTTTGCCGTCTGCATGCTGCTTGATGCGCAAAGATACGATACTTTATCCCCATTTGCAAGACCGTTGTCTGATGTAGATTTACATCAGGCCGCAGAGAAACTCGGAAAGAGGTACGCTCTCTACGACAGTAACGGGTAGTTTGCAGAGTACTTCCATTCGTGGTCTATCAGTGAGCATACCAGACCAGTACTGGATCGCCCACTCATGATAGGCAAATGGCGAAAATACGGGGTAAACTTTTTTAGTAGCACTATCTGTGATATTAAGCGGCATATCACGCCACTTAGCGTCACCGATAAAAAAGCCATTGTTGGCATCGATTATTTTAACCGTAGCATTTGAGATATCCATAGAATTACAGCTCAGTATTTTGCTCCAAGTAATGATATCGTCCTTATTTTTGCAGGCGAACAATGATTCAAAGCGAGATGGCAGACACGAAAAATACATTTGCCTTACAATCTCAAATATGTATTCGATGCAATAAATTCGATAGTTTTCACATGTCTGTTTCAAGCTGTCATCGTCAGACAGATCACTATCAAACGGATTTAGATAGAACTGTCCAGTTTTGCTTACGCCGGAAGGATACAGGCTTTTAAAGTGTGCCGATGCTTGGAGTGTGTTGCATGTTTTGACCGGCAAGAGCTGTTTGGACGATTGTGCTGGAAGTGTATTCAAACGGTCAAGATGAAACAGCAACATAATTTCACCCCCCCTTCTGTAAATGGATTTTACCACATCGGTCTAGAGAGTGGCAATACAAGAGAATCAAAATAAAAGGAGTGAACGTTTTACGATGATCCAAAAAATGGAACACGGTGCTCCAGTAGAGGCGGTGACTCACAATGAGTGAGACCTATGTCATGCCGGAACAGCCAGAATACCATGAGGCGATCCGGCGGATACAAAACTCTGACAGCGTGGACGCGGAAGCGGTGGTAAACCCTCTGATCCAGAAAATGTTGGAGAACACCCACTTTGTCAAGCTGCTGGCTCAGGCTCTGTCTGACAGCAAACAGGACAAGCTCACCGGTTCACAGGGGCAGGTGGTGGGCTTTGACAAGGATGGCAAGCCCACGCCCCAGGCCGCTCCGGACACGGGCGTGACCAGCTTTAAGGGTCGAACTGGGGCAGTCGTGCCGAAGGCCGGCGACTACACGGCGGCAGACGTGGGGGCTGTGCCCACGACCAGAAAAGTCAACAACAAAGCCTTGGAAAAGGACATTAGCCTGACTGCGGCGGATGTTGGAGGTCTCACTCAGGCTGCCGCAGATAACAGGTATCTCAAACTGAGTGGCGGAGAAATACTCGGACGTCTTACCGTAGACGATAAAATAATGCTGCAAAGCAAAGATTCTACTCATTATGGCTACGCTATACTTAGCTGCGATATTGATACAGGGAGCATCAGAATCACCTCTGCTGGAAATATTCTGAATGGAGGTGATTCCTTTTCCCCCAATGGAATGCTGACAGGCTTACGCCAGCCAACCGATGATACCGATGCCGCCAACAAGAAGTATGTGGATGATGCGATAACAGCGGCAATCGCCGGCGCAATCAACGCCTCGTATTGAAGGGAGGGAACGTGATGGCAGACTCTAGCATAAGTGATAACTCATCGCTGAGCCTTTCAGAACTGTTTAACCGTATTGCAAACGCCATACGGTCAAAGGATGGGACAACGGCAACGATTCCCGCAACCGCTTTCCCGGCGAAAATTCAAGCGCTTCCTGTGCTCGACACCAGCGACGCCACCGCCACAGCCGCGAATATCCTTTCTGGCAAAACGGCGTATGTGAAAGGGTCCAAGGTGACCGGGACCATCCAAAGTCAGGCCGCACAAACCATTACCCCCGGAACCGCCAACAAAACCATTGCATCCGGCAAGTACCTTTCCGGGACCCAAACCATCAAGGGCGACGCCAACTTGAAGGCGGAGAACATCAAGGAAGGTGTCAGCATCTTTGGCGTGACCGGGACCTATGAGGGGGGAACAGGGTTTGTTGGCGCTACTGTGAAGATTGGACTGGCCCAAAGCCGTAGCCGTTCCACGATTATGCCTGCGGCCACAAGTATGCCAAACGAAGTAAAGATAGATTATTATCGACCTGGAATTGACTTTAGTGGTTATCAGTCTTCTGACTTTATAACGTTATCTTTGTCTGGATATACGGCGTATACCGTGGTCGGGTCTGTGCTGCATATATACGGGAGCAATACCGTTGCCAACTTGGTCAACGCATACCAATTGACCAATGGAAAAGGAGCGTTCTACCCTGGTGGCAGCGATATGTATTTTGTAATTTCAGGCCCAAATGCCGAGATTACATTTGAATCACAGGAGTGGTGATCGCATTTAATCCCGCCTAAAACTCAGGCGGAGGAAAAGCCTATGGAAAGGAAGGATTACACGATGAACGATAAGATCAACAACATGAAAGCGGCGTTGGCCGCTCTGATCGGCCTGCTCACCGGGCTGTGGGGCTGGCTGGGCTGGCTGGTGGTGGGCTGGATATTCTGTATGGCGATGGACTTCATTACCGGCTCCGCCGCAGGCTGTCACGACGGGGACTGGTCCTCCAAGAAAGCCCGGGACGGTATCTGGCACAAAGCGGGGATGATCGTGGTGGTCATCGTGGCCGCCGGCGCGGATCTGCTGATCTCCCTGGTGCTCACCAACCTGCCTGTGCTGGCCCTGCCTATTGCCTATCCCGGCCTGGTGTGCCCGGTGGTGCTGGTGTGGTACATCGTCACGGAGCTGGGCTCCATCACGGAGAACGCTGTACATATGGGGGCACCTGTACCCGTCTGGCTGGTCCGGCTGCTGGCCGCCAGCAAGGAGGCCGTGGATAAGGCCGGAGACGCCCTGAGCGGCGGGGAGGACAAGGTATGAGACTGAGACAGCAACTCCTTACCCGTAACTACTGTTATGTATGCGGCGGCAAGATCGCGCCAAAAGGCGTGATGGTACACAGCACAGGGGCCAACAACCCCCGGGTCAGTCGGTATGTACCTGGGGATCAGGAGATAGGCCGCAACACCGGCGGCAATCACTGGAACCAAACCAATGCGGAGTGGAAAGCGAAATACGACACCATTCTGAACAAGTGTGTCCACGCTTTTGTGGGCAAATTTGCGGACGGACAAGTGGGTACAGTCCAGACGCTGCCCTGGACTATGCGGGGCTGGCACTGTGCTGGGACAGGAAACAACACCCACATCGGGTTTGAAATCTGCGAGGACGGACTGAGTGATCCCGCCTACTTCGCTGCCGTCTATCGGGAGGCGGTGGAGTTGACGGCCATGCTGTGTAAGCAGTACAGCCTCAATCCTCTGGCCGACGGCGTGGTGATCTGCCACCAGGAGGGCTACCGGCGGGGCATCGCTTCCAACCACGGAGATGTGCTCCACTGGTTCCCCAAAATGGGAAAATCCATGGACGACTTCCGGGCCGATGTGGCAAAGCAGATGGGGGTGACAGCTGCGCCCACCGCTCCTGTGGTACAGCCTCCGAAGGAGGTCAAAGCAAAGGAGGCAGCCAAGTCCAAGGACAGCACTCTGTCCGGGACCTATACCATCACTGCCAGCGCCGGCCTCCACATCCGCACTGGGGCCGGGACCAGCAAAGCGAGTCTTGCCGTGCTCCCCAAAGGGACACAAGCGCGGTGCTATGGCTACTATACGGCAGTGTCTGGTGTTAAGTGGCTGTATGTGCAGGCTACACACCTGGAGGTTACATACACCGGCTTTTGCAGCGGACAGTATCTGCGCAAGCAGTAAAAATAAGGAGGTAAATATCATGAACGAATTCCTGTCCACCCTGCTCCAGGCGGTTGCCACCGCCGCCATCCCTGTCTGTGCGGCATACCTTGTGCAGTTCCTTCGGCGGAAGTCCAAGCAGATCAGGGCGCAGACGGACAGCCTGACCACGAAGGAGTTGCTGGCTGAAGTAACGGAGGCGGTCGCCACCGCTGTTACCTACACCAGCCAGACCTATGTGGATGCGCTGAAGAAGAGTGGCGTTTTCGACAAGAAGGCCCAGCTGGAAGCACTGCAGAAGTCCAAGGATAAAACGCTGGCGCTACTCTCCGAGTCCGCAAAAAGCGTCCTGGCTGAAATCTACGGCGATCTTGACGCCTATCTGGAAACCAAGATCGAGGCCGAGGTCCGGGCGCAGAAGCAGCGGTCCGAGATTATCACCCTGGGGGAACCTATCACCGCTGAACTGAGCGAGGCTCCCGACGTGACCAGTGTGGCCGCTGTCACCGCCGCAGCTACTGCCGCCGCCATCGCCCAAACCACCGCTGTCCATGTGAACCCCGTGGGAGACGCTGACAGCCCTGTGGAGGGCGGGGTGACCCCGGTAATATAAAATCTTGTCCCCGTCGCTGGCATCCTGTGGAGAGGCTGTCAGCGACGGGAATCGCCCCGGGAGCGGGCCGCACGTCCCCGTCCTCTGCAAATAGAGCTCACATAGCCCCGATGCCGGATTTCCGGTATCGGGGTTTTCTTCATACCCCGGGGCGACGAAAATCCCAAACGTCTGGGAATTTGCCGTTCTCTGTTCGGTTTCCAAGGTGCTGTATATAATAAACAGGGCGGCGGTTGACTCCCCCGGTGCCGATGGGGTATACCCATGAGCGCCCGCCCGTCTCCGGGCGGCTGGACAAAATGAAAGAGGCCAGGGATTACTCCCCGGCCTTTCCAAGATACCGCTTTAGACTTTCTTGCAGAATTAGAGAAAAGTTTACATTAGCGGCCTCCGCTTCGCGGTTTAGCCAAGCGGGTAGAGTCAAGGTCTTTTTGACCGTTTTCTTGTTGATTCGGTCACGGACGGAGGGCATAAACACTTCGACCATAGCGATGACCGCCCCGTCATCGGGCCGCAGTTCCTTGACGGGGGTGGGAGAAGGAATGGTGTCACCATCTTGCTCCATACCGAATAAATGCAGTCCAAGAGCCTCTTTCGCATTGTGAAATGCCTCCTCCGAGGTTTGCGCATAAGGCAGACAACCGGGAAGGTCGGGAAATTCAATCGAAATCCCATCATCGTCATAATAGAAAAAAGCGGGAAATTCGTAGTTGTTAGGATACATTTATGAAACTCCTTTCTGTCATAGAGGGCGGGGCTTACTGGAATTTCAGCCCCGCTTGCCGTTCTATGCTTTTTAGTGTTCGGAGGGGAATGTCTTTTCGAGGATGTGTCACAGTTACTTTTCCGGGTTTGGTCGGATGCTTGAATTGGTGGTGGTCACCGACACAAGCGATTTCATACCAACCATCTGCTATGAGTATCTGGATAACCTCTCGGGAGGAATAGCTTTTCATTTGACCACCTCTCTTAACTGTCAGTATTATAACACGTATAAACACACGTGTCAATGGTTTTTAAAAAACTTTTTTCCTTTTGGGCGTATGTAAGTTAAGACAGAGGAATTACATATGTCCATAGGATTAGAAAGCTCCGCTCAGAAATGAGCGGAAAATTTTTTCAAAAAACTCTTGACTTATGGCTAGCCTCATGTTAATATATGGCTAGCCGTAAAAGGAGGTGTAAATTTGAGTCCACGGACTGGACGCCCAATCACAGGAGAGGAACCAAAAAACAAGCGGATAGCATTAAGAGCTACAGAGAAAACCGTTGATCGTCTGCGAAAATGTTCTGAACTGACCGGAAAAACCCAAACTATCCTTTTGGAAGAAATGGTAAATCGCCTTTACTGCGAATTAACGGGCAAAAAATAAGAAGCAACCCGCCCACTTCCACATGCACGGATTGCTTCGCCACCAAACCAAGGAGGTTTGATAAATCCATTCTATCAGACCTTCCTTGGATTTTCAAGGAGGAATTTCAAATGACGCTGATGACCCGTAAAGAGGCAGCGGCAAAGCTGGGAATATCCGTTGACCTGCTGGATCAGGAGCGGAGCGCCGGCCGACTGGCCTACATACAGCGGAAACCCAGTTGCAAGGTCTGGATCACCGATGAGGCCATCGCCGAGTACCTGGCGCGGGCTACCCGCCAGGCCAGACCAGAAATCAAGGCTTACCGGCGGCGGTGGGCCTAAGTAACATGATACGAAATTAGCAATCTGATCGAATAAGGGTAGGAGGGGAAACCCTCCTACCTAAAGAATACAAAAAGCGAAAATAACAAAATAAATAAAAGCCCTGGCGCCAAGGCTATGTATTTGCGCAAGTACCGACAACTGAATAACCAGACTGAGTATCCACGGAATGGAGAAGTGACGCATTCGGCGCACCAAGTTTCTTATAAAGCGGTGGCGGTCAACCCGAGACGACAGAAGCGCGGGGTATTCTGAACAACTGGAACTGATATTGAAAGGGAGTGTGAACATGAACGAACTGAAAGCTTACAACTTCCATGGCAAGAAGGTTATTGACAGCCGGGATGTGGCTGTGATGGTGGAGCGAGAGCACAACGCATTGTTGAAAACTATTCGCTCTTACTGCGAATATTTAGACCAGGGCGAAATCGCCCAGATCGATTTTTTCATTGAGAGTACCTATACCGATGGTCAAAACCGGACATACCCCAACTTCCTCATCACCAAAAAGGGCTGCGACATGATTGCCAACAAGATGACGGGAAAGAAGGGCGTGTTGTTCACGGCGGCCTATGTGACCGCCTTTGAGGAAATGCGAAAGGAACTGACCACACCTCAGCGGCTCACGCTTCCGGAGGGTGTATCCCTGAGCGGCCTTGCCCGGTTGATTTCCGTTACCCGCCGGGCCATGCTGGACGCTGGAAGCACCCCGCAGGATGTGTGCGGCATGATTAAAGAGACATATTCTGCTGTGGGCTTTCCCGTCCCATCCACGCTTGCCAAGCAGATACCTGGGCAAATGAGCTTGTTCGACCGCCCGGCATTGCAGTGACCGAAGAAGCCCCGGACACTTGAGCGTCCGGGGAGGGGAGAGCAGGGGCATATTCTATTGGAGCAGGGAGGCCGTGCCGGGCCTCTCTGCTTTTCTGTCCATATACAGCCCCCGCGCCCATCCAGGCCCGCCAAGCCCGATGGACATTGAATCCTAATCAAGCCGCTCTCCTTATGGCCGGAGTATAGCACGGGAGACCTGCTGAATTTGTTAAAAACTGGGAGCCTGAATGCACCCATCTATGCACCCCAAAACTCAGTTTTAAGGCCAATGCACCCCGGATGCACCCCAATTATTTTTGTTTTTCTTGGCTCCATTTTGTCAGACTTTGCTACATGAAAAAACCCCGGAACCGTTGCGGCTCCGGGGTTTTGCAGGAATATCAACGCTTGGAGAACTGAGGCGCACGACGGGCGGCTTTGAGGCCGTACTTCTTGCGCTTTGTCCAGAAAAACCGCCTATTTTCAAGTGTTTTGCGGGTTTGCTTTAGGAATGCACCCCGGTATGCACCCTAAAAACTGCTATTTTGGATTGTTCGCAAATGCCTGGTTGACCTTCGAGATCAGATCCTTCGGCTGGTTGTAGGTCAGGTGTGCGTAGATGTCCAGCGTGATCTTGGCGTGCTCATGGCCAGCCAGCACTTGCACCGTCTTGACATCGACGCCAGCCAGGAGCAGGTTCGTGATATAGGTATGCCGCAGCTGGTGGGGCGTCACCTCGAAGTCAATGCTGTACACCACATCGCTGTTGTGGGCTGCCCGCTCCCCCAAGACAGGTGTCACGGTGTGCGGGATCTTCTGGCCGTTGACATAGCGGTAGTACGTCCGCTCCCTGACGGTGCGAGTTCGCACATACCCCCACACCCGGCGCCACTGTGTGTCCGACAAAGCGGCACCGTCCCGGTTGGCAATCACGAAGTCTGAGGTGGACTTCTCCTTGACATCCTTCAAGCACTCCACCAGCTGGGGCGGGATGGGGATTGTTCGCTTGGCAGCCTTTGTCTTAAGGTCGGTCAGGATCACCGGCCGGTTGTGCTCTGTGTGCCAAGCTCGGCAGACGACGACGTGCGGCGCATCCCCGTCCAAGAAGACGCTGTCCCATTGGAGGGCAAGAGCTTCCTCCCGGCGCAGGCCAGAGTAAAGGCACAGCATGATAAATGGGTAAGGCGGCAGCCCCCGAACCGCGTCCAAAAGGGTGGTGACCTGCTCATCGGTGAGGGCCTTCTTTTCCTTCGGGGTTTTGCCGCCTTTGGGGTTGAGGTTCTTGCACGGCGACTCGTCTATGATATGGCTCTCCAGCGCCGAGCTGAAGATCATCTTGTAGAGCATCTGCACGCCCCGGTAAATCGAGGCTGACTGCGCTGCGGCCTTACCGATGGCCATCTTCACATCGTCCGGGGTGACCTCGGCCATGTACTTTTTCCCCAGCGGCTCGATGATATAGATCTTCACCTTGGAGGTGTAGTCCACAAGGGTGGTTGTGCGGACATGGGAGCCGTGCATGGTTAGCCACTTGGTGGCATACTCCTCCACGGTGGGGTTCTCCCGGTGGTAGGTGTCCTCCTCAATCTCCCGCTGGACAGCGGCAATCTTCTCTGTCAGCTCCTCCGGCGTCTTGGCATAGAGAGAGATTCGCCGTCCATCCGGCCCCTTGATCCGCTTTCTGTACTCGCCTCGGCTTGCGACAAATCCATAGGTCGGTTTTTTCGGTCGAGCCATAATTGTACCTCATTTTTAAATAGCTACTTTCGAGAGAATATTGAAGTTATTTTACTTAATAGCCACCGAATAAAATAAATAAGAGGATATATTAAACACACTACAAATACAGAAACAATAACCACAGAGAGCGCAAACTGAAAACCTTCAATCGGGAACAGACGAGAAAAAAGCCAATATAATGCAAAGCAAACGATAATTATCGCAATTAATATCGAATAAAACGAAATTATTATATCTTCAGTATTCATCTTTTCCAAAATTTTTCCAGATTTGAGGTCTCCTAAAATATCTATATTTCCTTCATGATAAAAAGTCACCTTAACGGACTCTTTTTCCTTTAAAAAATCGAAATAAACCCATAATAAATTCTCTCCTAATAATTTAATAGACACTGCTGAATTTTTATTATCTTTGTTGATCCAGAAATTGGCCTCATTGTCAAGAAAACACTTAGAGGCCTTTATGACTAATTTTCCCTGTTCAGCAAAATCATTAGAAGTTATTGTTTGATTTCCAGAGTTAGTAAATGTAATGGTTGTGCGCGTCAACTCACTAATGGGTTTATTATTAAATAATATCTTGAGTTCAGGTACAGTTTCAGAAAGGTATGATCTAATTTGATGATTTGAGTTTATCCGGTATGCTAGTATTTTTTTGCTTTTCCCTTTCAAATAAAAAACTACAGCTAATACAATACCTAATATACCTACCACAAACCCGCCAATACTAAAAAATGATTCTAACTTACCATCCAGCATAAAGATTCTATCTCCTTTGAAATTGAGACCGATTGCCGGTCTTGCCGAAGAGGTCCTTGTCAGAGTAGACCTGAATAATCTTGATGTGGTTAAGTGAGGCGAAGGCCATACATTCCTCGACCTGCTGCTCTATACTTTCCTCTTTTTGATTGTGGGAGGAGTATCGGGCATATATGACGCCAATTCGCTCAGTGACTTCTGCAAATTTTTTTCGTGGCGACATTCGGCACCTCCTATTTGGACTCCTTAGCCAAGCCCAAAATAATCATTTAGAGCAGTCAGACTATCGTTTAGAGCATTAAGATTATCCAGTATCTCGCGTCCAAAGGCAGAAACTGAGAATGGTATTTCCGTTACCGTTGAATAAAGGGAGACATAACAATCATATTCGGTCTTCACCAGAAGGAACAGATCATCAACCTCATCACTGGTCGTTGCTGTTACAATAGCCGAAAAACAGTCAATGATAGCTTGATCCTCCGCCATTACCCCGTCTTTTGTATAATCTGAACTTTTCTCTAACCAATCATATGCTTTCTCGATCATGTCATCTGATGTACGACCAAGGTTTTCTAAAAACTCTGTTTCCCAAACTCCCATGCTCCCAAGGGCAAGCGTGTTGGTGGCTACATGAGTGTGAAATTCACGAACCATTTCTATGTAATGATTCATGTCAAAAGTGGACTGGCTCCCAGACTCAGTATCTGACGCTTCACCAAATTCACCTGTTCCCCATACCCCTCCAATAACAAGTGTGTCATCGATTATTTTAGCGTAAAAACGACAATTTTTCTCATAAACGAACCCAGTTGCATTTGAATTATCTGTAAATGTTCCTTCAAAATATGATCCATCAGGGTAATCTAACCGCCCATCTCCCACTTGTACATCGTTTGAGAATGTTCCAGTATATCTCTGTCCACTTGCCCAATTAGCTATACCATTCCCTTCCCAATGCCCAGCAACCCAGTCTCCCTCATATGTCCAAGTTTCGCCAGTTGAGTTTTCGGATGTAAATTTGCCTTGACCATTTGGAAGTCCGTTATCATCAATCTCACCAGAATAAACACCAGTGCGTGTCCCAAACGAAAAATCGAGTGTAAGTTCTCCGTCATAATTCCCCGGAACATTTGATACGCTGGTGGAAGGCTCATCCTGCAGTACACTGTTGCTCCCCTCATTATTGTTGCATCCGGCAAGGAGCAATATGCAAACTAAGATAATTGCTAATTTCCTCACTTTTCATTCCCCCTATCAAAGGTTTCAATAATGTGCTAAGAATTACTTGATTCCCTGTCTTTTCGACAGGATAGTATGCTATAATCCGTTATGTGCAAATACATAGTATTGGATTCAAGGCAACAAACTTGATTGTAATAAATCTCGCCACTTAGAATCGTACTAAGATACCAACATTTACTTGCAGACATTCAAGGAGCGCACCTCTACAATCTTCTGTGGAGGTGTTTTGCTATGCGCTTTATAGACTATCAAAATGCAAGAGACGCAACATGGAAGCTGCTGATTGACCAAAATATTAAAAAATTGCCGATACAAATAGGGAGGATTTGCAAAACGCTGGGCATTACAATTAAACTCTATGTGCCGGCGGATGAAAACGACGGAAAGAGCCTTATAGTAGAGAACGCACCGATAATTATGGTATCCAGTAAAATACAATTGCCGCGTCAGCGGTTTACTGCGGCACATGAATTAGGACATATTTTGCTGGGTCATGTAGGAAAGTATAAATTAGTCAATCGGGAACCAAGCCAAAACGATAGCCCGATAGAGCAGGCGGCAAATGTATTTGCAAGCCGACTGCTCGCCCCGGCCTGCGTCCTGTGGGGCTGCGGGGCTAAAACATCAGAACAGATTGCGGCGCTGTGCGGCATCAGCCATAAGGCGGCGCAGTTCCGGGCGGACCGGATGGAGGTGCTATACAAAAGGAATAAATTTCTTTCCTCACCATTGGAGCGGGAGGTGTACCGGCAGTTCGCAGCCTACATAGAAGAAAATAAGTTATAAATCATCACCAGGCTCGGGGAGCTGGTCAATATATGCCTGCAAACCCTTGATTTGATCAGCTGTTAGGCGAATCTCTGTAAAGTGTCCATCACGGGCGGCAATCTTTATAACCTTGCTGGACTGCGCCTGTTCAGCGTAACGGGATTTTTCCTCGTTTGCAACCAGACGGAGCATCCGCTGGCCGTGTTCATCCAGATCATCATAATCTTTTGCCAGTTTCATTGCCTCACTCGAAAAGAGTGGGGCTTTTTCTTTTGGTGAAATGTTTACACAATCCTGAAAAAGAAAGTTTGCATCAACCCCGAGTGCATCAATAAGCGCATACATGACAGGTTCTTTGGGGTGACTAGTATTATTTTCATAGTTGGCAATAGCGCCTTTAGTCACTCCGATTATTTTAGCAAGCTCTTCCTGTGTTAGTGATTTTTTGAGCCTTGCTTCTTTAATTCTCTTCCCAATCGCCATCAGAATCATCTCCTAAATCTAATTAAAGCACAAAGATACAATTTCGTCAAGAAAAAAGTACAAGGAATTTGAGAAAAAAGTCTTGACAGAACAAGAATTATATACTATACTGTGATCGTGTTCAAGATTCATATACCTCAGAGAACCCAATAGAATGGAGGTGACAAAATGGGAACATCTTTAATTGTTGCAAACACCAAACGCATCATCGCTGATAAGGGGCTAAAACAGCGAGCAGTTGCCGCTAAAGCTGGATTCTCTGAAAAGCAGTTCAGTGCATTAATGACCGGCAGACGAATCATCAAAGACGTTGATGTCATGGCTATCGCACTCGCTCTGGATGCTACACCAAATGATCTTTTTGGATATCCGGCAGGATCCGATACAGGCCAAAGCAGCGCGTGAAAAAGCCCCGCCTGATGAGGCAGGGCGCGGGGGAGGAGGTGAGAACGCTATGGGAGCATTAGGTGAACCTCGGTCGGAGTTCAGCCCGACAGACAAGCAGCTTGCGGCCGTTACGGATGATCTCGTCCAATTTGTGCATCGCGTGACGGCTAATGAAAACGCAACTCCGGCAGAGATTGCGGCTCTGCCGGAGATTGCAAAGGTACTCTATCGAGTGTTCAAAATCAGCTAAGGTCTTTTTCGAGGAAATCTACTATAGCGGGATTCACTTTGAGTTCATGGAATATTTCGTCGTTATTCTGGACATCGATCAGCTTTATGCAGCCGATGCTCTCCAGATATTCGCAGAAAAGACGGCAGTCATTGGGTGAGATTCCTATTACCTCCCCAAGTTCGTCGTACATCAAAGGGTAAGTATTCTTGAAGGTTCCGTATTTGGTTGCTTTATTAAGTAAATAATCAGCAACCTTTCTCGACTCCAAGCGAATGCTCATATGCACACCCCTTCTCTATAGTGGACTTTCACGCCATCACCCCCTTTCCACGTCAAAATTTTACCATATCGGTGTGGAAAGGGCAACACGGAGATGGCCGACCAGTTGTAGAGCCTCGACCAGACGCCCACAGCCAAGTCCAGCGCATGAAGAAAGCCGCCCATGGGCGGCAGGGAAGGGGATGTATCAAGCGTAGTATGAGGACATCAAAAAGCCCCGTCAAGTGGTAACGACACCTGACAGGGCAGCGACCCAATGAAAACCAACAAAAGGTCACAGTTGGATTATATCACATCCTCCTGGTGGCTGACAAGTACAGAATCCGAAAGGAGGAATAAGCATGGGCTCCAAAGAATTGAACTTCAAAATTTTTGAGTTTACGACCCTGGATGAAGGCTTGGAAAAGCTGAAACAGGCCGTGAAGCTCCGCAACTCAATGGGGGGTGCATTGTACTGGAACATCTTGAATGATGACTGCATTACAATCGCCTTCCGACTCAGATCCATGGGTGTGGCGGAGGACGCATTGGCCAGTGCGATGGGCTGTTAGGCTGGGCAATCAAATGACAAGGAGTAATTTGCATGACACTGATGACCCGTAAAGAAGCCGCAGCCAAGCTGGGGATGTCATTGCCAACATTGGACGCTGAGCGCACCGCTGGTCGGCTGGCCTACATACAACGGAAACCCGGTAGCAAGGTCTGGATCACCGATGAGGCTATCGCCGAGTACTTGGCGCGGGCCACCCACCAGGCCAGACCGGAGCTGAGAACGACTCGGACGGCCTACCGGCGACGGGCCTGAGCGCAGAAAGGAGTTTTTACCGATGAGACACAAACGGAGCCTGGCCTCAGTGATTTTTGAACTGGCTGCTGTGCTCCTGGTAACTGCCGCCGCGTTTGTGTGGGGCAGAAGTGAGGCCATGGCTGAGTGGGGCCGGGAAACCTTCGGCGGGGAACATCTTCTTCTGTTGCTCCCCATCATGTACTACGTCGGGAAACGGATACTTCTGGACTGGATCGCCGACCTCCGCGAACCAAGGAAGGGTGGTTGGTACAGATGAAAATGGCACTGAAGGGCAACACCCTGATCCTGGTGGAAGTGGACAATGTGCAGTTCGCCGTCATCAAGAGTTGGAACAAGATGAAGTGGGACAAGAAAAGCCAGTCCCTTTACGGAACCGCCGACATCGAACTGCTGGACAAGCTGACCAGCATCGTCCATCTCCCCCCGACGGTGGAGCAACGGTGGCGGGAGCTCCATGCCCTGCAGGACGCGGTGGACCGGGAGCGGGTGAACCCGGAGCCGACCCCCTTCTACAAGTACCCGGTGAAGATGCCGCTCTATGCGCACCAGGTGCGCGGCGCGAATATGGCCATGCTGACCTTCGGGTGGACGGCACCGAAGGGAGGTGTAGCAAATGGATAGCAAGATCACCATGGACGGCATCATCACCACCCTGGGCCAGATTGGGGCGGCCAGCCCGGAGGAAACAGCGGAGACCTGCAAGGCAGCGGTCAACATCCTTTGCGCCATTTCGGAGGAGGGGGCGAAAACCGCAGAGGACGCCTTGGACATCATTCACGATTACCGGCTCCAGGCCAAGCAGGACGCAGCCCTCCGGCAAAAGCACGCGGTCGCGGGGAAAGCCTTCTTGAAGGATGGTGTGTGGCATTGCCCCGACTGCAACGGGCGGTGCAAGCCCAACCATTCCTTCTGCCACCGCTGTGGGAAGAAGCTGGCCTGGAGGTGAATATGGATGTCAATCCAAATGGAAGAATGGAGGGACCTGCCTGGTTATGGAGGATGGTACCAGGTCAGCGATTGGGGCCGCATCCGTTCTTTTCGGGATCAGCACCGCAAGGGCGCACGGCTTAAAACGCCAACCATACTCAACCCCACAAGGGGCCCATACGGCACCCACATCGTGATTAAATGGGAGGGAAAGCAGAGGACTGTTCAGGTTGGCAAGGCGGTCGCCCTCACCTTTTTGGGGAGCATCCCCCAAGGCTGGATAGCATACCACAAGGATGACAATCCCGAAAATAACGCTTTGACCAATATCGGCATTGGCCCTCGGTCGGAGCTTTCACGGGAGCGGATGCGGCGCAAGGTTGCAGGATGGAACCGGAAACCAGTCTTGAAGATTGACCGAGGATTGACCGTTGTGGAAGCGTACCCCAGTTCAAGCGCAGCGGCAAGAGCGAACGGATACAGGCAGGATGCCATGTGGCGCTTTTGTACCCTGGCAATTGAATTTTCCGTGTTTGCGCCGGACGATTTTCTCTACACCTTCGATGATGACAAGTGGGTAAGAAAGGCTCTGCAACGGGCGAGAGCGGAACTTGACGCCATGGGTGCCAGGTACAACGACCCCCACACAGAATGCTACTACGATTTACCTTCAGAACAGGATGAGACTCTCGACCTGACTGGACTCCGATGGGTGGAGGTGCCGACTTTGGCCTTACAGAATACAAAGGGGTGATGCTATGAAAAGCGCATGAAAAAGCCTCTCCATGCGGCAACACGGAGAGGCCAGGCGGCTGGGAAACATCAGGAAAAATGTCCTTGCCTGAGAGGAATTATAACACCTTTCACGGCGGGACGCAATAGAAAGGTGGTTTTTTATGAACGAATGGTATGAGCAGGCCAAAAGCAAGCTGGAGGCCGAGAAAAAGGCTGGCAGCTACGACAGATACGCCAGCGCCATGAAGAACGCCGTGTGCGAGGCCCTGGACGGGTTTTGCCGCCAGGATGCGGAGTTTGCCCAGGCGGTGGTTCAGGGCGGCACCTTCACGGATTGCATGAAGGCGGTGGCCAAGGGCTGCGGGAGCTCGATCTCCGACTTGGAGGCGTTCCGCCGGGCGGTACAGTTTTACTTCCCTGGTGCGGATGTGCGGTTCCAGATGAGCGTCAACCTTTGCGCCAGCGTCGAGGTTGAGGATGAGCCGACGCCGAAGCCGACGCTGGCACCGAAGGCCGAGCGCAAGATCCTGTCCCTTGAGGATTTTTTGTAAGGAGGCGGACGCAGTGACAGAGCAGGAGAAAGCCGAGCGGTTTGCGAAGTCAGCGCCACCCCTGCGGGATGGAGAGCTGGAGGCCATCAACGCCCTGTTCCCTACCTACATTTTTCGCCGCTCCTACACCGAGGAGATTTGGACTACCTGCTGCCATGAGCACACAACGGTGGGAATCGAGGACATGAGGGTAACCACGCCGGAGCGGAACTTCATGTCGGTTATGTGGGAACCCCACCAGCGGGAACCGAGGAATCGGTGGTGTGAACCTGCAAAGCCCAGCGTGGAATGCCCTTTCTGCGGAAAGCCGGCCATTGTGAAGGAAATGCGATACACCGGCAAGCGAGAAAACCTTTCCAGCTATCGGCGGGCGGTAGTCCTGCGATGGTACCGGGGAGCATTGTGGGCCAGGGCCTATGACTGTAGCAAGCACTATACGGCGGGCTATGACTTGGCAGGAGATCCTACATACAAGCTGGTGGGAGTGTATCGTTTCCGGCCAGGGCTGGCCGAGGAAACCACGCGCAGCTGGTACGGAAACAGCCACTTCGGACACATCGAAAAGCAGGATGGTCCACTCACCAAAGGCCGCTGGCGCATACACGCTCCATTCTATGCGAATGCGGACTATGGCATCGGCTACGATGTGATTGGACTGGATGAGATCCAAGAGAGTCCCTTCCGCTACTGCTGTGCGGCAGATTTCAACCTGAGTGGCAGCCGGCTCCTGGAGTTCCTGACCGCCTGCTGTTTCTACCCCCGGCAGATTGAGATGCTGATGAAAGCTGGGATGAAGAATGTTGTCACAGATTTGGTGGACCGGGGCGTGAAACACGCCGCAGTCATCGATTGGAATGAGCCCAACCCGGCGAAAGCCTTCGGGCTGAACCGCCAGGACATGAAAATTTTCCTGGGTACAAACCGCGACATTCAAATCTTGGAATTGCACAAAAAGCTGAAGGGCCGCATTTCCTTGACAGCGTGTGTGGAATGGATGACCAGGGGGCTGAACGTCAGAGGGACTTTCCAAGCGGCAAAGAAGTGGAATCTGGCCCCGGAAAGGCTGATTCGATATTTGGACGGCTATGTGGGATGTGCCCAATACGGAGGGATGCAGAGCATTGGATCGGCCCTGCGGTTTTGGGAGGACTACCTGACCGCCGCCGAGGCGATGGGTTACCAACTCCACCGGGACAATGTCCTCCTTCCGAGGAATCTGGGCGAGGCCCACGATAAAGCTACGAAGGAGCACCGGGAAAAACTGGCCCGTGAGCGGGCGCGCCAGGAGCAGGAATGGGCGCGCCAGAGGGAGGCAGCGGAGGCCGAGCGCGTCCGCCTGGTCCAGAAGGCAGAAAAGGAGTACGAAAAACTCCGTGCCAAGCTGGAGAAAAAATACGGATTTTCGATGGATGGGTATGTGATCCGAGTTCCCATGGGCAAGGATGAGATTTTGGAAGAGGGCCGCAAACTCCAGCATTGTGTGAGCGGCTATGCAGATCGCCACGTCCAGGGGAAAACGACCATCCTTTTCATGCGGAAGGTCAAAAAACCCAACGAGCCCTGGCTGACGATTGAGATGAACGGAAACAAGCTGGTACAGATCCACGGGTTCAAAAACGAGGGCGTACATACCGCCAAGGGACGCTTTGCACCCGATCCGAGAGAGGTCTACCGGGAGTTCATTGATACCTGGCTGGACTGGCTGCAAAAGGGCAGCAGGCGTGATAAGAAGGGCAACCCGAAATTACCCAGGAAGAAAGGAGCAGCAGCATGAGCGAAATGGAAGTACAGACGGTCGGGGGCGAACCCGACGACGGGAAGTTCCTTAGCGAGGAATACGGGGTAGGCGGCCCGCCGGCTCCCCTGGAGGGCACCCAGCCCCCGGCCAGAACTGCGGGGGCCGTGGCTTTCGAGATCCGCACCCTGCAGAGCCAGGCGCGGGGCATCATCCTCAGCTATGCCATTGAGATTGGGCGGCGGCTGGAGGAGGCCAAGGCTATGCTCCCCCACGGCGAGTGGGGCGCGTGGTTGAAGAGGGAGCTGGATTACTCCCCCTCTGCCGCACAGAATTTCATGAAGGTCTACCGGGAGTACGGGGACAGCCAGCAGAGTTTGTTCGGCGGTGTCCCGAAATCCCAGACGTTTGGGAATTTGACCTTCTCCAAGGCGCTGAGCCTGCTTGCCATCCCGGATGAGGAGGAGCGGGCGCGGTTTGCTGCCGAGAACGACGTTGAACACATGACCACCCGTGAACTGAACGAGGCGCTGAAGGCCAGGAATGAGGCCGAGGAAAAGGCCGCCGCTGCCGAGGATGAGGCCCGCGGGCTCCGGCAGGAGGCAGAGCGGCTCCGGGAGGAACTGTCTGATCAGAGCCGTACTTATAAGGCCAAACTGACTGCCGCCGATGTGGAAACGACCGAGGCCCGCAGGGAAGCACGGGAAACGAAGGAGGCGCTTGAAAAGCAGCGGGAGAAAGCCCAGCGGCTTCAGGATGCCTTGAGCGAGGCCAACACTGCGGCCCAGGCCGCCGAGGATGAGCACACCCGGCTGGTTCGGGAGCTGGAGGAACTGCGGAACCGGCCCGCCGAGGCCGACACAGCGGCGGTGGAGGCCGCCCGGAAGGCCGCCATCGAGGAGATGACGGAGAAGGTCAACAAGGCCAAGGACGCCAAGAAACAGGCCGATGAAAAGCGCAAGGCCGCCGAGGACTCCCTCGCTACCGCCCAAAAGGAACTGGCCGAACTGAAGGCCAAGGAGCCGGAGGTTCGGGAGCTTACCCAGGAGGAAAAGGATGCCCTGACCGCCGAGGCGGTGAATCAGGCCAAGGCCGAAGGTGCCGAGCAGATCCGCAATCTGGAAAAGAAACTGGCCGCTTCCGATCCCAACGTGGCCGAGTTCAAGGTGCGCTGGGCTACTTGGCAGGAGACCTACGGGAAGATGATAGAGGTCTTGGGCCGCATTGCTCAGGACAACGAGGAGCAGGCCGCCAAACTCCGGCAGGCGGTGAAGGCTGCGTTGGAGCAGATGGGAGGTGATGCCGCATGACAGCCCAAGGTAAAGGGTTCGGATTCCTTTTTGAGATGGGCTGTGGTTAGGCAAGACCCTGACGGCCATTGCCACGGTCGGGGCCGGGTACCAGATGGGGAAGGTCAGCAAGGTGCTGATTGTGGCGCCGACCAGCGTGTGTGCGGTGTGGCCGAAGGAGTTCCACGATTACGCCGACTTCAAGTACACCGTCAAGGTGCTGCTGGGCGACAAGAAATCCCGGCTGAAGGCCCTGGACGACCTGGACAAGTTCCCCTTCCAGGCGCTGAAGGTGGCGGTGATCAACTACGAGTCCACCTGGCGGGAAGACATCTTCGACCGCCTCCTGGCCTTCGACGCTGACCTAATCATTGCGGATGAGAGCCAGCGCATCAAAACCCACAATGCGGCACAGAGCAAGGCCATGCACCAGCTGGGTGACAAGGCCCGGTACAAGATGATCCTCTCCGGTACCCCGGTGCAGAACGAGGCGGTGGACATCTTCAGCCAGTACCGCTTCCTCGACCCCACCATTTTCGGCCAGAACTTCTACGCCTTCCGCGGCCGGTACTGCGTGATGGGCGGTTTCAACCGAAAGCAGATCGTGCAGTACCGCGACCTGGACACACTCATCAAGAAGGAACACAGCATCGCTTACCGGGTGACCAAGGAGGAGGCGCTCGACCTGCCGGAGCAGACCTTTGAAAACAGGTACATCACTCTCAGCAAAAAGGAGCGGACGCTCTATGACCGGCTGCGGCGGGACAGCTATGCGGAGCTGGACGGCGGCGGCACCATCACAGCCACTACGGTTCTGACCAAGCTGCTCCGGCTCCAGCAATTCACCGGGGGATTCCTGGTGGAGGATGACGCAGCGAAGCCGCAGCTGGTGAGCCGCGGCAAGCTGGACGCCCTGGCGGATATTCTCCAGGACTATGTGGTGGAGGGAAAGAAAAAGCTGGTGATTTTCGCCCGGTTCATCCCGGAGGTGATGGAGATCATCAAGCTGGCCACCGACATGATCGGCAAGCACGGGATGCAGACTGTGGCCATCTACGGGGACATCAAGAAGGAACTGCGGGGCGACATCGTCCAGCAGTTCCAGACCGACCCGGCCACAATGGTCTTCGTGGGCCAGATCGACACAGCGGGTACCGGCATCACCCTGACAGCGGCGGACACCTGCGTGTACTACTCGGAGAACTTCAACTACGCCACCTATGAGCAGAGCCTGAGCCGCATCCACCGCATTGGCCAGCGGCACCCCTGCACATACATCCACCTGGTGGCCGAGAAGACGGTGGATGAGCTGATCCTTAAATCGCTGGCTGCCAAGGAAGATCTGGCAAAGACCATCGTGGACGACTGGCGACAATTCTTCTAAGGGAGGAACATCTGTGAGCAAAAAAACGAAGCTCTGCCCCTTCAGGAAGGTGGTCGAGCGAGAAAGCAATGACATAACCGGCAGAGCGGTCGAGCGGGAGCGATTCCAGCCCTGCATTGGGCACAAGTGTATGGCCTATGTGTATCTGCCCCCTGTCATCACCGTTAGCAAAGACAAATCGGGCATCGTTGCCATTGATGATGATAACCCGGCTAACTGGGGATGCGCCAGGGTGCTGAACGGAGTACGCCCTTAAGGCGCAGAAAGGATGGACAACTATGGAACTGCTTGACATGGTAAAAAACTACCAGAGTCTCCTGGAGACGAAGGAGGCCCTGGCCGCGCAGACCAAGGAAAACAATGCCGCCATCGAGGCGGCGAAGGCCCAGATCGCCCAGCAGATGGTGGATGATGACTGCCCCAGCATTGCCACGGGCGGGTACCGGTTCACCCTCCAGGAAAAGACCATCTACAGCAAGCGGTCGGAGGAGGCTCTGGCCGAGGCCGGAGTGAACTTCCTCGACACCCTCCGGGAGGAGGGCCTGGGGGACATCATCGTAGAGCGGGTGGACAGCCGCACCCTCCAGTCCACCATGAAGGACTATGTGGAGGAGCACGGGGAACTGTCGGAGGAGCTGGCCAAGGTGGTCACGGTCTACGAAACCTATGACATCGGGCGCCGCCGCGAAACGGCGAAGAAGGGAGGGGGCCGCAAGTGAGCGAACCCTACGAGCAGATGGAGCTGGACACCCGGCCCAAGCTGCAGATCGCCATCGAGGAGCTTTCTGCGAAAGCCGTCAGCGACGCTGGCCAGCTGATCCAGGAGCACTACCGGCAGGTGGCCCTTGAGAGCATGGTGGCCCCGCCCTTCGTCCGCAACCGCCACGAAGCCTACGGCATCGCAGCCGAGCAGCTGGCGAAGATCTCCGGCGCCGTCAAATCCATCAAGGATGACACCGCGTCCCTGCTCGGTACCCTTTCCGACCCGAACCTTCCCGCCCTTGACGCCACGAGTTCCATCTGCAACAGCACCCTGGAGGCCGCCACCATCATCATCCACGCTGCGGCCAGGATGCAGCGCACCTTGCGCGACCTGTACACAGCGGAGAGAACGGAGCCGGAGCGCACTCCCATGGATGAATTGACGTCGGACGGTGAGTTTGAGGAAGCCGTGCCGGCGGATGCCGGAGAAGCTGGCGGGGATGCCCCCGCCGAAGACCAATAAAAAAACGGAGGTAAAAGACAATGGCGAACAAGAAAAACGAACTGGCCCTGATGGGCGACTTCAGAATTGCGACCCCCTTCGAGGGCCTTTCCGAGGAGGAACTGGCGGAACTGAAAGACCAGATGGAGGATTTGGAGGACGAGAGCGGCATCTCCTGCTGCATGATCAAGATCCCCGCTGGCGGCAAGCTGGCCTATGAGGTCCAGGGGGACGATGAGGGCGATGAGGAGTACCTCAAGGAGATCGATGGAGTGGTGATCTTCACCCACCGGCTCAACGGCTACTGGCCGAACGCCTTCGGCACCAGCAACAACCCGGAGGACAAGATTCCGGTCTGCTCCAGCATGGACGGCAAGAACGGCCTGAACACGCAGACCGGCGCCCTGGAGGACTGCGAACACTGCCCCTACAACGCCTACGGCTCCGACACTAAGGGCGGCAAGGGGAAAGCCTGCAAGAATATGCGCCGCATCTACATGATGCGCAACGGCGACCCCAACTTCTACCTCCTGACGGTTCCGCCCACGTCTATCAAGGAGGTCAACAAGACCCTCAACCGCATCCTGGCGAAGGGCACGCCCTACACCGGCCTGCTCCTGACCTTCAAGCTGGCCAAGGCTACGAACGCCAACGGCATTGATTACAGCACGGTGGTCATCGAGAAGAAGGGCATCCTGCCTCCGGAGATCGCCGCCGCCGCGAAGGAGATGCGCCGGCAGTTCAAGGACAAGTACAAGGAAATGACCATCAGCCTGGACGAGTACACCCACACGGCGGCCCCCACCCAGGGCAGACCCGTGGATGTCACCCCGGACGATGCGGAGTACGCTGCCATGATGGGAGGGGACAATCCCTTCGAGGAGGCTCCGCCCCACGACGATGGGGATGCGCCCCTGCCCTTCGCCTAAACCACATAGGGCTGGTGCCGCCTCCGGGCGGTGCCAGCCCACAATGCACCAATGGGAGCATCAGGATGAAGATTTTACAATGGACAGGCGGTGATGATACATGGCGGCAAGAGATAACGTAGACCTCGACCGGGTAGTGGACTACCGGGCGGAGTACACCGCCGTCATTGAAAGATTCCAAATAGCCGGGGACAACCTGGTGGGCCTGTGCCCCTTCCACCGGGACAAGCAGAACAGCTTTTCGGTGGATTTGAAAACGGGGAAATGGCACTGCTTTTCGGAGGATGAGGGCGGCAACTTCATCACCTTTTGGGCGAAGTACCACAACATCGACACCAAGCAGGCGTACAAGGAAATTCTGGCGAAGTATGGGGTGGCCCAGGAGCAGTCGAGGCCCGCGGCAAAGCAGAAGGGTGACGCCGCCTCTGGCCTTGCGCCCTACAGTGTGGAGCAGTACAGCTTTGACAAGCACCTCCCGGTGGACTTTCTCACCGGAACCTGCCGGGTGACCACGAAAAAGGAGCGGGGCGGGTTGACCTGTCTCCAGATGCCCTATTTTACCGAGGACGGCCAGCAGGCGGCCACACGAAAGCGGTACGGCAAGAAGGAGTTCCGCTGGCAGCGGGGCAGCGCCGGGAAGATATGCCTTTACGGTGAGTGGCGGCTCCCGGAGATCCGCAAGGTGGGCTGGGCCATTTTGGTGGAGGGTGAGAGCGATACCCAAAGCCTGTGGTATATGGGCCTTCCCGCCATCGGTGTGGCCGGGGCCTCCATGTTCAAGTCTTACCAGGCGGCGACCGTCCAGGGGTTGAAACTCTACATCCACAAGGAGCCGGACGGCGGCGGGGAAACCTTCACTACTAAAATGTTCCGGGGGCTGAAGGAAGGCGGGTTCACCGGGGAGGTCTACATTTGGTCATGTGACCGCCTGGGCACGAAAGATCCCAGCGACCTCTACATAAAGCACGGCAAGGAGGAGGCCGCCCAGCTGATCAGGGAGGCCCTCAAGAAAGCGGAGCGGATAGACCTGGATGCGCAGCTTACCCCGGAGGCCATAGAAGGGGCGCCCATCAACCTGCGGCAGCCGGAGGGCTGGATTTATTCAGAAAAGGGCATCAGCGCCATAGACCAAAAGACATACACCCCTGTGGGCGTCTGCCGGACGCCCATCATCCTGACACAGCGCCTCAAGAGCCTGGAAACGGGCGATGAGAAAATCGAAGTGGCATTCAAGCGGGACGGCCAGTGGCAGACCGCTATCTACCCCCGCTCCACCATCTTCTCCAGCCGGTCAATCACCACTCTGGCCGACCTGGGCTGCACCGTTACTTCGGAAAATGCCAAGCGGGTGGTTAGTTTCCTGGGGGCACTGGAGGCCGAGAACATCGACCTGATCCCCAAGAACGACGCCACATCCACCTTCGGCTGGCAGCCGGGAAAGCGGTTCCTGCCCGGTCACGATGACGGCCTGACCTTGGACATCGACCCATCCCAGCGGGGCATGGCAGCGGCCTACTGTAAGAACGGAACCATGGAACGGTGGGTGGAGCACATGGCCCCCCACCGGGCGCGGATGAAGTTTCGCTTTATCCTGGCGGCAGGGTTCGCGGCGCCGCTGCTCCGCATCGTGAAGCAACGGATATTCTTCGTGTATAACTGGGGCGGCTCCAAGGGCGGCAAGACCGCAGCCCTCAAGGCGGCCCTCTCCGCCTGGGGCGACCCGGAGCGGCTCATGGTCAGCTTTAACGCCACTCAGGTGGGCTTGGAACGGACGGCGGCATTTTACTGCGACCTCCCCCTCGGCATCGACGAGCGCCAGCTGGCCGGAAACAATCAGGGTGCGCTGGAGAAAATCGTGTACATGATCGCCAGCGGCACCGGGAAGATACGCGGCAATAAGGGCGGGGGCCTCCAGACCATTCACCAATGGCGCACCGTGGCCCTGGCCACTGGCGAGGAGCCTCTCAGCACAGAAACTACGCAGACAGGCGTCAGTACCCGCGTGTTGGAAATCTACGGCGGCCCCTTTGACAATGAGGCGGACGCCGCCCTCATGCACCAGCAATCGGCCACAGACTGCGGCTGGGCTGGCCCAGCCTTTATCGAAAAAATCCTTCAGATGGATGAGCGCCGGATCGTGGAGTTTTATGAGGAAATGCAGGGCTATGTCCGGGGCATCAGCGAGGGCAAGAACGGCTCCCACATCGCCGGCATCTCCGCTGTGGCCCTGGCCGACGCCCTCATCGACACCTGGTTCTTCGGCGGGAAGTGGGAGGACTCCTGGGCCGCAGCCAAGCGTATGGCCTCGGACATCCTGGTCAACCAAGTGGAGAGCAACGCCACCGACGTCAACGAAAATGCGGTGCAGTTCATTGTGGACTGGGTTCTGTCGAACAAGGCATACTTCGGCCCCAACACCGTGGGCACCTGTCTGGGCTTTACCAGCGAAACCGGCAACACCGCATACATTTTCCCCTCCATGCTGAACCAGGCGCTGACGAAGGCGGGATACTCCCCTCGGAAGACCATGAAGTACATGGCCGAAAAAGACTTAATTTCGTCCTACACTGAGCGCGGTGGCCGAAAAACCTACACCGTCATGAAGTGGTTCGGTACACGGAGTAGCCGCTTTGTGGAGTTCTACATCGGGAAATTGTCCAAGGCTGAAGACCCCATAGACGACGCAGAGGAACTGGCAGATGCCAGGGCCGCACAGCCTGCGTGGGAGCAACAGCAATTCCACCCCATTGATGGTGAGGGTGAGGAACTGCCATTCAGAGCATAAAACCTTTCGCCTAAGTTTAGGTGAAAGGCCAGGTGAAAGGTTAGGTGAAAGGCAGTCAAGCCTTAGAGCGGCAAAGGGTAGCGGCTTTACCTTTCACCTATTACACCTAATTTCACCAATTACACGGTATTATTGCAAAACGATTGCAAATCACGATTTTGTGACTTACGGACATGACTCTAAAAAAACGGTATGAGTTCAAACAATTAGGTGAAAGGTGAAAGGAATCGGCGGGAGGCTTAGAGCCGCAAAAGGTTACGGCCTTTCACCTGCCTTGCGGAATTAGGTGAAAGGGGCCGCTTTCCCGTCGCACAGGGCCGCGTTTACGGCGGCGGGAGGGTAAGGGATATCACCCAAAAGAAACGGCCCACAACGCGCCCCCTGTGGCCGCACAGGGGGCATCGGAAGGAGGCACCAAAATGGAGAGTGACAGCCAGCGGCTTGAGAGGTTCCACGCCGATTTTGAAAAGCTCCGGCGCAACCGGGAGAAGGTTCCGCTTCAGAAACTTCAGACCACTTACGAGCGATCCTACAACACGCTGGTGGCGGAGGTCATGGACGGGGCGGTCAGGTTCTACCGGATGTGCATCGAGGCCCAAGGCGAGTTTCCCACCTACCCGGAGGACACAGCCGGAAACGAGTGGCTGGCCAAATGCCTCGCCATCATTGACGAGGAGGAGAAGAAACCCGGCGGCCTGATTGAACAGTTCCAGGCCGCCCTGATCGACCGGCTGAACATGGAGGAATACCACGACCTGCTCAACAAAGGCTACGAGCGCCGCCTCCAGGTTTTCAACCGCTACTGGGCACGGCACTGCAAGCGCCTGGAAAGCGGGTGGATCTACAACCGGATTTTCAAGAAATTCTGGTGGCCCAAGACGGAGGGCCACCCCGAAAGCGGGTGCTGGATCAACCAGGACTACACTGGCATGGATTATCGGTACCCGCCACAGCTGAAGGAGGAAACGCCATGAGCCTATTCGACAAGCCCGTTGATTGCAACGAGTGCGGGGCGCAGTTCGTCATAGACGATTCCCGCATTGCCTCAATCAAAGAGGGCGATCTGGAGGTGCAGTATTTCACTTGCCCCTCCTGTGGAGCGAAGTACCTGTTTTTCGTCACAGACTCCAGGATGCGGGAGCTGGTTCGGCAGCGGAAAGCGGTGCAGGCGAAAATCAAAGCGGCCCGCGCCAAGAGGTTCCAGGAGCGAACCTTCAAAAAGTACATGAAGGAGTACGAGAAGATCAAAAAGGAGCAGGAGGAGATATTCCCTGGGCTCAAGGCAAAGGGTGAGAAAATTCTGAATGGAGCGTTTGCCCGTGACAATTAAAGATTTCAAGGTCGGCCAGACCGCTTACATACTCGGAGGTGGGAATCTGACCAGCCTGGGCCTCGTAACAGAGACGGAGGTCTTCAAGGTTGGACGGAGGTATGTCACCATCAGAGAAGGTCGCGTGGAGACCCGATTCTATGAACCGATCAACAGCACTACCTACTTGGTCGAAGACAAGGACTATGGATCAAAGCGGCTCCTGTTTCTGACGACCAATGCAGTGGACGAGTACAAAGAACTGAATGACCTACGGAACTGGGTGCAGGAGGCCACAAACTGGATGAAAATCAAAAACTACACCCTTGCCCAGCTCCGGGCGGTCAAGGAAATTTTGGAGGAGGACAAATAAACATGGACATCAAAAACAACATCGCCCGCTTTGAGGCGGAACTGGCCAAAGTTCAGCGCCCCGGCATGGACAAGCTGCTGGAGTACATTCGGAAGAGCGACTTCTACAAGGCCCCCGCCAGCACCAAGTATCACCTCGCCGCTCCTGGCGGCCTCCTCCAGCACAGCCTCAACGTCCTGGACGCCCTGCGGGGGCTGCTCTCCTGGCAGGATGTCGATGCTGAAGAGGGCGGTGGGTATTGGGAGTACATAGCCGCCGGGAAGGTGGTGGACACCATCTCGGACGACAGCGTAATCATGATGGCGCTGCTCCACGACATCTGCAAGACCCATTTCTACGGCACCAGCACCCGGAACCAGAAGAACGAGGCCACCGGCAAGTGGGAGAAGGTGCCCTTCTACACGGTGAACGACATGATGCCGCTGGGCCACGGTCCCAAGAGCGCCATGATCGTCAAGCAGTACACCACCCTCACCAGCCAGGAGATGTATGCCATCTGGCACCACATGGGGATGAACGGAAACTACGAGAACGACAACGCTGTGGGCAAGAGCATCGAGATGTACCCCGCAGTCCTCGCCCTTCAGACAGCGGACATGATGGCCAGCCGGTTTATGGAGGGCGAGAAGGAGAATGTGGAGATGTTCGTCGACGCTCCTGCCCCGGCCTCTGCTGGCGAGTTGGCGGACAATCCCACCACCGAGACGCCGGCCTTCGAGGAGGCCCCGCCACTGAGTGAGGGGGCGTAAGTATGAGCGCACTCAACACAGGGGATAAGCCGTGTGGACCGGGCGGAAATGGCTGTTTGTGTCCCGTCTGTGCCAACTGGAGGACTGACAAGAAAATGCCCTTCGAATGCCATAAGGGAGCGTGTGGCAACTGCGACCCTGATATGACCGGGCCAGACACAGCGGAGGACTACGGCCCCACGAGAGAATGTCCACTATTTGAACCAGCTCCTGTGGAAAAATTATGGGCCTTGCGAAAAGCCATAGCAATTGACTTCGATGGTTGTCTCTGCACCGATGCATACCCGGAAATTGGATCGCCCAATTTGGCTGTTATTGCGAGAGCACAAGAAGAGCGGCAGCGGCATGGTGCCGGGCTGATCCTTTGGACTTGTCGGGAAGGTCAGCTCCTTCAGGATGCTCTGGATGCCTGTAGTCGGTGGGGCTTGACCTTCGACGCTGTGAACGAGAGCCTCCCGGAGTGGATTGAAATATTCGGGACAACGCCCAGAAAGGTTGGCGCTTCGGAGTATTGGGATGACAAGGCGGTGCAGATGCCAGCTCCTATCAACCCGCCCCTGACTTTAGAACAGATTCGGGAAATGGATGGAGAGCCGCTTTGGGTTGTTCCGTTGGAGAAAGCCCCCGACTGGAATCCATGCTGGGTAATTTGCATGGAGGACTACATTCTGGTGCATTCCACAACCAGCGAGAGCCGGGTTTATTTCCTTCGCAGGAACAAGGACTACGGCAAGGCTTGGCTGGCCTACCGCCAGAAACCGGAGGTGTAACATGAGCGGCAAGAGCAATACACCGCCCCACAAGGAGAGCTTCTACCAGGGCAAGATCATCAAGTGGTTGAAGGAGCAGTACCCACACGCCTTTGTTTGGAAGGCGGCAGCGGGGCCGTACAGCCGGGGAGGTATCCCGGATGTCTGCATGGTGCTGGACGGCCAGTTCTACGGCTTTGAGGTTAAGCGCCCGGAGGTTGGGCGGCTCTCCAAACTCCAGGAGGAAACCATCAAGGAGATTCGGGCGGCGGGCGGCAAGGTTGCCGTGGTGTCCTTCCCCGCCCAGGTGCAGCGGTTCATCGAAACGGGGGTGACGGAATGAACAGATGGAAGGCCAGACAGTTTTCAGAGGCCGTGCAGATGTTCCTCGTAGCATTCGTGGTCATCAGCCTCCTTTGGATGGGCTTGGAGCAGCTGATTTACGGGGAAGTCCAGCCGCGCTTTGTGGATGACCTGATTTCCCTGGCTTGGTCGGCTATGGCCTGGTGTGCCTACTACCTGGGCCGGGAGCACGAAAAACGAATACCACGGACATAAAGCAAAATCCCAAACGTCTGGGATTTTGAAGAACTACGCAACACGGAGGGGCTGATGGCATGACGCTGCGGGAACTTTCAATCTACTACAAATTGCATGAGCGGTTGGAGCGGAACAAGCAGATGCTCTCCTCGCTATACGCAACGGCGGGGCTGGGGGCACAGGAAATTGACGGGATGCCCCATGCACCGGGAGTTTCGGATCAGGTGAGCGGCCTGATCATTGAAATCGAGGATTTGAGGGAGCGGATTTCCCACCTCGAATCGGAGTGCGCAAAGGAAAAGGAAATACTGGAGAGGTACATAGACACCATCAAGGATGACCAGACCCGTATGGTTTTCCGCCTACGGTTCGTCCACTGCATGGCCTGGTCCCAAGTGGCCAAGGCCCTCGGTGGTCGGAACACAGCCAACAGCGTCAAACTGATCTGTCATCGGTACCTGAACCCCAAAAGTTGAAACGGCGTGAAACGCCGTGAAACTTGACAAAATATGGTCCGGAGTAGTAAAGTAAAATGGGCGAAGCCCATGGAGCCGGAGGGCTTCTAACACTCGGAGTATGCACAATTACGTTGGAGGACGGACAATGAATCAATGTTGGGTGTGCGGTGGTCAAGCAACCACACACAGAAATATTGGGGAAAGAACAGGAATTTTCTTTGAGCCGTTTAAAGAAGATGTGCAGAGATGCTACTGCGATAGTTGCTTCAGGAAGGTTATGGAACAGCGCAGGAAGGATCATGCGGAATATGTTCGCCTCAAAAAGAAGCTGATGTTTGAACGGGCCGTATGTATCCTGGAAAGACAGGATTTATGTATCTATGACTATAAGGAAGCTATTAACGCCGTTAGAGAATTTGCCGAGGAACATCCTGATAAATTCGATAGTGCATACGAAATGATTGCCGCTATTATTTTGGTGGATAATGAAATCGAATGCAAACCGCAATATAAGGTTGGCGATTATCAATGTGATTTCTGCATTCCTGCATGGAAAGTCATTCTTGAAATTGATGGTGACCGGCATCGTCATAGAAAAGAATATGATTCAGATCGTGACAAGGCAATTGTTGCAATGTTGGGGGAAGAGTGGCAAATTGTACGAATCAAAACTGAATACCTCGACATGAAAGCAGACCTACTTGTTGAAGCAATCAAAGAAGTTATACGGCATAGAATAAAAAAAGCATCACAAATTTTGCACACAGATTAGGTTCCTTGTTGAAATTCTTTGGTCAGAGATGAGCGGAGAATTTTGCGGAAGAATAGACAAAGAAAAGCTTCGATCTATTTCTAGTCCGAAACAACGTTCTTTATTTTTAAGAATCCTAAAATCAGCCAGGCGGCCTTCCTCCAGGAG